>NZ_KV826417.1:0-107414 GCF_001835905.1 Corynebacterium sp. HMSC034E11 | reverse complement strand
TGAAAAACACCAACCGCGGGGCAATGGACCAACTATTTGGCGAGGCGTTCCCGACGTAGTTGGGCAACATCCTCGAGATCAAGCGGAGCCAACTCCGCAAGCGGCACGTCCAGCGCGCGTGCAATGAGCAAATCCGCCAACTGCGGGTTTCGCGCGAGCGCCGGACCGTGCATGTATGTGGCGATCACGCTGCCCTGCACCACGCCATCCACCTTCGCGCCAGTGGTCGCAGCGGTGCCCGCAGCACCGGCACTAGCGCCATCACCGGCACCGTTGCCGACGCCGCGCGTCACCACGCCCAGCGCCTGCGCCTCGGGGCCGAGCACGGTGGCGCCCATGTGGTTCTCAAAACCAGTTAGCGGCTCGGTCAGTTCGGCGGTGATGCCGGCCTGCGTCGGCTCGGACAGGAGTTCGCCCGTCGCGCGGGTATCCAACGGCGACGTGGTGATGTCCAGAAGCCCCACGCCCTCAACCTCCTCGCCATGCGCACGGAACGTATGTCCCAACACCTGCAAACCGGCGCACACCGCGAAGACCGGACGACCATCAGCGGCAGCCGCCTGCAGCCCCGGCGAGGCGTTCAGGCGGGCAGCGGCGATCAACTGGGCGGAGTCCTCGCCGCCGCCGAGGGTGTAGATGTCACAGGTGGCGGGGATGTCGTCGTTAAGTAAAAAGCGCTCGATGTGCACATCGATACCGCGCAGGCGCGCACGCTCACGCAACACCAACGCATTGCCGTCATCGCCGTACGTGCCCAACACGTCGGGCAACACAAGACCAATGGTGAGTTTAGGCACGGTAATCCTCCTGCTTCGACAGCGCGCGGCGCAGATTCAGCAACGCCGTGTAGTTGGCCAACACCTCCACGCGACCCGGAGGGCAGGCACGAATCGCCTCCACAGGGTCGGGGATGCGCTCGTGGTCAATGCCGCCGTACGTCAGGCGCACCGCAAGGTCAGTGGCGCGCTCGCCGGCGGCGACGACGTGGGTGTCGCCGAAATCCTCAAATTTGACGTCCCACAGCCACGAGACGTCCTCGCCGTCGCCCTGCTTGGCGTTGACGGCGATGACCACGCCGTCGGCGTCGCGGTCGATCATCGACAGCGCCTCCTGCCACCCGGCCGGGTTCTTGGCCAGCAGCAGGTGGATGTTGTGTTCGCCGAGGTGGACGGTGGTGTAGCGGCCGGCGACGTTGTCCACTTCGCTGGCGGCGCGCACGGCGTCGTCGAGCGGCACCCCGAAGGCTTCGACGGCGCACGCGATGGCTTGGGCGGCGTTGCCCCGGTTCGCGCGCCCGGGCAGTTTCAGGTCGAGCACCGCTGCGCCTTGCGGGGTTTGCAGGGCGTTGTCGGTGACGGTGTATTGCGGGGTGGGGCGGCGGAATTCGCGGCCGTCGGGGAGTTTTTCGACGGCGTACCAGTCCATATCGTCGTTGTTCGCGAGGGACGAGCGAACAACGTGCCCGCCGGAGCGTGGGTTGGTTACGGAGTCGCCGAGCCAGCCGGCGCCCGCGGCGACCCAGATGACGTTGGGGTGGTCGTAGGCGATCGAGGAGATGAGCACATCATCGCAATTAGCGACGACCACCGCATCCGGATGCGCCATCACCGCCCCACGTAGCGCGCGTTCGATGGAGTTGATCTCGCCGACGCGGTCTAATTGGTCGCGCGTGAGGTTCAGCAGGACGAACGCTTTCGGCTGCAGACGCTCGGCAACTTTGGGGACGTGCAGTTCGTCGCACTCGAGCACGATGGCCTCCGCGTCCTTGCCGGCGAGTAGGGCGGAGATGATGCCGGCGTCCATGTTGTCGCCGCCGTCATTGGTGGCCACGGTGTGTTTCGTGCGGACGGCGCCGGCGAGCATGCGTGTGGTGGTGGATTTGCCGTTGGTGCCGGTGACCAGCACGGTGGGGCGGCCGCCGCCGAGGGAGGCCATGATGTTTGGGTCGATCGCACCTGCCACGAGGCCGCCGATCATGCCGCCGGCGCCGCGTCCGGTGGCGCGGGAGGCTGCGGTGGCGAGGTTGGCTGCGGTCGTCGCTAGGCGTGCCCGGGCTCGGGAGATGGGTCCTTGCATGCGCACAAGGCTACTCTGCGGGGGTCATGTCTCCTAGTAGGCGGACGAATTCGTCGCCGGAGACGACGGGGATGTTTTTGCGGTCGGCGTGCATGGCTTTGCCGCGGAGTTCGGCGCCGTGGAGTTTGGCGTCGGAGACGGCGACGGAGGTTTCGCGGGTGAGTTTTTCGCGGTAGGTCAGGCCTGCGCGCATGGCGGCGTCGATGAGGTCGTCGGGGTTGCGGCTGATGTCGTCGGAGATGACGAATTCCATGCCGGGTTTGAGTCCGTCGTTGCTGAGTGTGCCGGGGTTTGCGGTGAGTGCGGGGGCTTTTTCGGCGTCGACGCGGATGGCGCTGCGTTGGAGGCCGAATTTGTCGCCTGTGAGGTCGGCGGGGTTGTAGGTGGCGGGGTTGTCGGCCATGTGGAGGTACATGGCGATGAGTTTGAGGGTTTGGTCGCGGGAGAAGTCGGCTTCGGGGGTTTGCGCGCGTTCGAGCGAGGCGGTGGCGGGTGGTGATGCGACGCCGATGAGGTTGGCGACTGCGTTGATGCGGGTGTCTGTGGGGATGTGGCCATTGCGTTGCGACGACGCCAGCACGTCCACAATCATCTCCGGCCGTGGCACGTGGCCGACGCGTTGGCGTCGTTTGTTGCCTCGGCCGCGGCGTGAGCGGTTGGCGCGGGCGGCGGCGTTCATGGCACGTTTCGCCTCGGAGACGATGAAGCCCCAGGTGGTGGGGGCGTCGTGGACGATGAGGGTGCGGCCGTCGAGAAGTTTGTCCAGTGTGCGCAGGTGGCGGGAGAAGCGTGGCGCTTGGGCGAAGTCGTGTGGGGTGAGGCCGTGGGTGTGGGCGGGGCCGGGGTCGGTGCCGGGGTTGATCACGGCGTGGAAGTCTTCGCCGATGCGGCCGGAGGCGTCGAAGGTGACTGCGTCGATGGTGAGCAGGCGTGCGGTGGCCGGGTGGATGCCGGTTGCCTGCACGAATACTGCGACGAAGGGGTAGTCACTCATTGTTCAGAGGGTACTACGGCTCGGTGACCTCATACAGTGGGCGGTCGAGCGGGGCGTTGGATCGGACTTTGAAGCCGCCGATGGAGTATTCGTATGGGCGTGGGTCGGGCGCCGGAGCAGGTGCGGGTGCGGGTGCGGGGGCAGGAGCCGGTGCTTGCTCTTGTGCCGGAGCGGGTGCGGGTGCGGGCGCGGGCGCCGGAGCGGGTGCGGGAGCGGGCGCGGGTGCCGGTACGGGCAGTTGCTGCTGCGGGGTGGGCACTCGCACGGCGGGGGCGCTTGGCGCGGGCGCTTCGGAAGGCTCGGGCGACTCCGACGCCTCCGACGGCTCCGAAGGCTCGGACGTCTCGGGCGTCTCCGACTCAGACGATTCCGACGATTCCGACGTGGTCGTGTTGGTGACGGTTTCGGGGAATGGGGAGACGGAGCGTTGGTCTTCGCGCCAGGATGCGCTGATCATGGCGGTGCCGACGACGGTGACGGCGACGGCGATGACGGCGGCGCCTGCGGCGACGAGTCGGCTGGCGACGCTGCTGCGGCCTGCGGTGTCGAGTTCGGCGTTGTCTTCGGTGTCGGCTGCGAGGGCTGCGGCTTCGGCGTCGACGGTGGCGAAGAATCCGGTGTCGTCTTCGCGCGGCAGGGCGGGCAAGAATGGCAGGGGTGAGATGTTGAGGTCGCCGGTGTGGGGTGCGGCGTCGATGGTCAGCGTGTGGCCGTCGGCGGTGCCGCGGGCGACGATGGTGAGGTCGCGCGCGGTGAGGTCGGCGATTGTGTCGGCAAGCTCCGGGGCCTCTAGCTTTGCGACGACCCGCCCATCGACCGACACGTCCCCATCCGGAGCAATGACGGCGAGGACTTGGGTGGGGTGTTGGTCGGTTCCGTATGGGCCCACCGCGTAGGTCTGGCCGCTGGGGAGGAGGACCCAGGGGGCGCGGGGTGGTTCGTTGGTGGGGATGGACAGGCTTGGGACGGCGAGGTCGAGGACGATGTCGTTGCCGTCGATACGCGCGCGCACTTGGGGTGCGAAGCCGTGGCGGGCGATGTGGTCGAGGTCGGCGCGGCGTCCGGCGCTGAGTGTGCCAACCACGGCGTCACCGTGCAGTACCTCGAACCCGCCTCGGTCGAGGGGGTTGAGGGTGGCGGTGAAGGGGGTGGCGGTGGAGTCGTCGATACGCGGTTGCTCGATGGGGACGTCAAATCCGCCACCGGGTACCGCGTACGTTCGCATCCGTCCTCCTCACCGCCTGTAAAGGTGTGCCCAAGTATAGACCTCTTGGGCAGGGCGGCCTAGTTCTTGACGTAGGAGCGGTTCACAGCCGACACGATCGCTTCAAGCGAGGCACGTGTGGTGGAGCCGGCAATGCCTACGCCCCAGGCGGAGGTGCCGTCGACGTCGGCGTAGATGTAGCAGGCTGCGTCGGCGTCGTCACCTGCGGTGCGGGCGCGCTGCGAGTAGTCCTGCACTTCGAAGTCGATGCCGATGTGCTCGAGTGCGTTGGCGAACGCCGCGATGGGGCCGTTGCCGGAGCCTTGCACTTCTCGACGAGCCCCCTCGTACGACACCACCGCCGACACGCGCGTGTCTTCGCCTTCTTCTTCGGCGGCGTCGATGCGGTAGGACGCCAGGTCCAGCGGCTCGGCCAAGTCGAGGTACGTCTGGGCGAAGATGTCCCACATGTTCTTGGAGTTGACTTCGCCGCCTTCGGAGTCGGTGATGTTTTGCACCACGGCGGAGAACTCGGGCTGCATGGCGCGGGGCATGTTGATGCCGTGGTCGGTCTTCATGATGTAGGCAACGCCGCCCTTGCCGGATTGGGAGTTGACGCGGATGACGGCTTCGTAGGTGCGGCCGACGTCCTTCGGGTCGATTGGCAGGTAGGGCACTTCCCAGGTGGTGTCGCGCAGTTCGTCCCAGGTGACGTCTTCGCTGGTGGCGTCGGGGCGCACGGTTTGGGCGAGCGCGTCGAGGCCTTTGTTAATGGCGTCTTGGTGGGAGCCGGAGAATGCGGTGAAGACGAGGTCGCCGCCGTACGGGTGGCGTTCGGGTACGCGCAGTTGGTTGCAGTATTCGACGACGTCGCGGATGCGGGTGATGTCGGAGAAGTCGATTTGGGGGTCGACGCCTTGGGTGAGCATGTTCAGGCCGAGGGTGATCAGGTCGACGTTGCCGGTGCGCTCGCCGTTGCCGAACAGGCAGCCTTCGATGCGGTCGCCGCCGGCGAGGTAGCCGAGTTCGGCTGCGGCAACGCCGGTGCCGCGGTCGTTGTGGGGGTGCAGTGACAAGATCACGGCCTCGCGGTTGGCCAGGTTGCGGTGCATCCATTCGATGGAGTCGGCGTAGACGTTGGGGGTGATCATTTCCACGGTGGCGGGCAGGTTGATGATCATCGGGTTGTCTGGCGTTGCGCCCATCTTTGCGACGACCGCGTCACAGACCTCCTTCGCAAACTCCAGCTCGGTGCCCGTGAATGATTCGGGGGAGTATTCCCAGCGCCAGTTGGTGTCGGGGTAGTCGGCGGCGATGGTTTTGATCAGTTCGGCGGCGTCGGTGGCCAGGGCCTTGATCTGGTCGCGGTCCTTGCGGAACACCACGCGGCGTTGCAGTTTGGAGGTGGAGTTGTAGAAGTGGACGATGACGTTCTTCGCGCCTGCGCAGGCTTCGAACGTGCGGCGGATCAGGTGCTCGCGGGCTTGGACGAGGACCTGGATGGTGACGTCGTCGGGAATCATGTCCTTTTCGATGATCTCGCGCACGAAATCAAAGTCCGTCTGCGATGCGGAGGGGAAGCCGACCTCGATCTCCTTGAAGCCCATTTCCACCAGCAGGTTGAACATGCGGCGCTTGCGTTCGGGGCTCATTGGGTCGATCAGGGCCTGGTTGCCGTCGCGCAGGTCAACCGCGCACCACTGTGGCGCGTGCGTGATTTTCTTGTCGGGCCAGGTGCGGTCCGGCAGGGTGATGTCTTCTACCTCTTGGGCGAACGTCAGGTAGCGCTCGACTGGCATTTGGGAGCCGCGCTGCTTGTTCCAGGCGGGTTGGCCTTCGTTGCGTGGGCCGGAGGGGGTTTGGATTTCGCGGGGTGCAAAGAAGTCGGACATTGTTGGGTTCCTTCATTGTCGGGGGTGGGGGTGTCCACGGCCGGCAATGAGAAACTCCGCGACGGGGTGCCGGCCGTGTTAGTGGGCCTGATTCCCGCCGCGGCGTAGAAGGAGAAGCGTCCGTTGCGACATGCGTCACACCCTACATCACTTTATGGAAACGCGTGTGAGGAACGCCGCCGAGATGAGCATCACGCCTATCGACGACCCCACCAGCACGTACCCAAGCACCGACTGGTGCCTGAAACTTTCGCCCAGCAACGTCAGGCTGAGCGAGAACGCCAGCAGGGGTTCGACGATCTTGGAGGCTGGCAGGGAGGTGGCCAGGTTGCCGGCGGCGAAGGCGTATTGCTGCACGATGGTGCCGGCGGTCGCCGCGACCAGCATCGCCCACAGTTGCCAGGAGGCGAGCAGGCCTGAGATGCCGCCGTGCACGAACGCGTCCACCGCCACTTTGGAGAACACGGCCTGGAAGCCGAACATGGCGCCGCAGATGATGCCGTCGATGAGTGCGCGGGTGTTGGGGCGTCGTCGAGAAGCAATGGCGAGGGCAAGTATCGAGACCACCGCGCCGACCCCCACCACGGTGACCCACTCCCAGGTCGCGGGCTCGCGCTCGCCGGGGATGGGGCGGCCGAACACGATCACACTCGCCACACTCGCGGTGAGGACGATCGCCCAAAACGCCTCCGCCTGGTGCATCCGGCGATGCTCCGCGCGCGCCGAAAACACCAGCGTGAGCATGAGGGAGAGCGCCAGGATCGGCTGCACTACCAGCAGGGTGCCAAACGCTAACGCCGCGGCCTGGAAACCGTAGGCGAGAAACGCCAGCCCCATCGACGCCCACCACGCCGGCCGACGCATGGACTTCACCACCGAACTGCCATCACGCATGATCCGGTGTCGCCACACGGTGCCCGCCGCCATCGTCGCCGCCGAAAGCAGCGCGAACACAACGGCGAGAAAAATACTATGCACGGTGAATGATATTAGCGAGAGACGCCAACCAACGCTTTTGGGACGCTATTCTTGACCGTTGGAATGCACGAAGGATCCGTGGGAGGCTGACATGGCACTGATTGTCCAGAAATACGGAGGATCTTCGTTAGAAAGCGCCGAGCGCATCAACGCGGTCGCCCGGCGCATTGTGGAGACGCGCCGGGCAGGAAACGATGTGGTGGTGGTCTGCTCGGCAATGGGTGACACCACCGACGAACTGCTCGACCTGGCAGCACAGGTCAACCCGAACCCGCCGGCACGCGAGATGGACATGCTGCTCACCGCAGGCGAGCGCATCTCCAACTCGCTGGTTGCCATGGCGGTCGACGCGCTGGGGGAGAAGGTGCAGTCCTTTACCGGCTCCCAGGCCGGCGTGATCACCACGGAGCGCCACGGCAACGCCCGCATCATCGAGGTCACGCCCGGGCGTGTGAAGGAAGCAATCGACGAGGGCAACATCGCCATCGTCGCCGGCTTCCAGGGCGTGAACCGTGAAACGAAGGACGTCACCACGCTTGGCCGCGGCGGCTCCGACACCACCGCCGTCGCGCTCGCCGCCGCATTGAACGCCGACGAGTGCGAGATCTACTCGGACGTCGACGGCGTCTACACCGCAGACCCGCGCATCGTGGCCGACGCCCGCAAACTGGACAAGCTCTGCTTCGAGGAGATGCTCGAGCTGGCCGCCAGCGGTTCCAAAATTCTTGTACTGCGCAGCGTCGAGTACGCGCGTGCCTTTAACGTGCCCCTGCGGGTGCGCTCGTCTTACAGCAACGACACCGGCACCCTGGTCGCCGGAGCATTGGAGGATATCCCCATGGAAGAAGCAGTTCTCACCGGTGTGGCCACCGACGATTCGGAAGGCAAGATCACCATCCTGGGCATCACCGACGAGGTGGGCGAGGCCGCCAAGGTGTTCCGCGCGCTCGCGGACGCTGAGGTGAACATCGACATGGTGATCCAGAACATCTCCAACATCGAGGACAACAAGACGGACATCACCTTCACCCTGCCGAAGGCCAGCGGCGCCGCCACCATGGAACTGCTGCGCGCCATGCAGGTCAACGAAGGTTGGGACGACATTACGTACGACGATGAGATCGGCAAGGTATCGCTCGTCGGCGCTGGTATGAAGTCTCACCCGGGCGTGACCGCTGATTTCTGCGACGCGCTGCGCGACGCGGGCATCAACATCGAGATGATCACCACCTCCGAGATTCGCATCACCGCCGTGGTGCGCAAGGCCGACGTGGCCGAGGCGGCGCGCGCGATCCACTCGAAGTTTGACCTCGGCGGCGACGAGCCGGCCGTGGTGTACGCAGGCACTGGACGTTAAGGAGTTTTGCACATGACCACGCTTGCTGTTGTTGGCGCGACTGGCCAGGTTGGCCGCGTGATGCGCGACATCCTCACCGAACGTAACTTCCCGGCGGATAAGGTGCGCTTCTTCGCGTCGCCGCGCTCTGCCGGCAAGACGATTGAGTTCCGCGGCGAGGACATCGTCGTCGAGGATCTGACCAAGGTCACGGAGGAGTCCGTCGCGGACGTCGACATTGCCTTGTTTTCCGCCGGTGGTTCCACGTCGCGCGAGTGGGCGCCCGTGTTCGCCGCAGCTGGTGCGACCGTGGTGGATAACTCCTCGGCGTGGCGCAAAGACACCGACGTCCCGCTCGTCGTGTCTGAGGTGAACCCGGAGACGGTGAAGAACTTGGCCAAGGGAATCATCGCCAACCCGAACTGCACCACCATGGCCGCGATGCCAGTGCTCAAGCCGCTTCACGACGAAGCCGGGCTGCGCACCCTTCGCGTCTCCTCCTACCAGGCCGTCTCCGGCTCGGGGCTTGCCGGCGTGGATACGTTGGCCAACCAGGTCGCCGAGTTGGGCGACCCGCACGTGCTGGTGCGTGACGGTGTGACCGACAAGAACAGCGATTTCGGCCCGTACGTCGCCCCGATCGCGTTCAACGCGCTGCCGATGGCGGGCTCGATTGTCGACGACGGCACCTTCGAAACTGACGAAGAACAAAAACTGCGCAACGAATCCCGCCGCATCCTGGACATCCCGGAACTCAAGGTCGCAGGCACCTGCGTGCGCATCCCGGTGTTCACGGGGCACACGATGGTGGTGCACGCGGAGTTTGAGAAGGAGATCACCCCGGAGCGCGCCGCCGAGGTGCTCGGAAACGCGCCGGGCGTGCGCGTCGTCGAGGTCCCGACCCCGCGTGAGGCAACGGGTATCGACGACTCCCTTGTCGGCCGCATCCGCCAGGACCAAACCATCGACGGCAACCGCGGCCTTGTGTTCGTGGTCTCCGGCGACAACCTGCGCAAGGGCGCCGCGCTGAACACGATCCAGATTGCGGAACTGCTGGTCTAGCCGCTAGAGGCGGCGCTCCTCTTCCTCACGCTCGGCGGCTTCGGCTGCCTCCTCGGCGGCGATCATGTCGTCGACGGTGCTGTCGTTCCACGGCTCGTCCGGGTTGGCCTTGTACTCCTCGGCCGACACGGGCTCCGTGTAGGAGATGTAGACCAGGTCGGAGGGGCTTTCGCGGTCTTCTTCGTCGTAGTCGATCTCGTCGTCGTCGAGAAGCTCTTGCGCAACTTCCTCCTCGAGTGCCTCGACGAGTTCCTCCTCATCCACGTTGGACTTGGACGTGATGTACTCGAGTTCGCGTTCCTCGTTCTTGGTAAAGCGCTCGCTCGGGTCCATCTTCTTGCGCGTCAGTTCGAGTGCGCGGCGGCGACGGTCGCCTTCCTTGCGCAGTTTCGGGATGCCGCGAAGCCACGCCAGGGTCATCACGGTGATCAGCAGGATGCCCAGGTAACCCAGGATCGGGTAGACGGTGGACACCAGCGACTGGAAGCCCACAAACGACAGCGCGAAGCCGATCAGGCAGGCGGCGACGAAGATGAGGCGGAATCGTTCTTCGCGGCCGCGGGCGAGGCGCTTGCCCAGGGCGTAGAACATGCTCAGCGAGGTGGCGAAGATCATGCCGAAGATGACCAGGGCCATGATGGTGCCCATGGTCGGGTTGAGGTCGGTGATCAGGGTGAGCAGCGGCATGTCGTCGCCTTCGACGGTCTCGATCTTCACCAGCAGCGACAGCGCCAGCAGGATCAGCATGACCAGGTAGCCCACGCCGCCCAGCAGGCCGCCGAGGCCAGCAGCGCGGGTGTCCAGTTGGTTACCGCCGATGACGATGGCCATGGACGTCACGCAGATGATGTTCAGGCCCGTGTAGTTCAGGGCGGCGACCCACCAATTCGGCAGTGACGTCTCCACGTTGGATGCGGCGATGTTGAGGGCGTCCCAGTCGGGGTGGCCGTTGACCAGGGTCCAGCCACAGCCGACGATGACGAAGATGAGCAGGAACGGGGTCAGCGCACCGATAGCGCCGGTGACCTTGTCCACGTCCAGCATGCCGAAGCCAAGCGTCATCAGCAGCATGAGCACCGCGCCGATCCACACGGGCAGGCCGAACTGTTGGTTGAGGTTGGCACCAGCACCGGCGAACATGACAAAGCCGATGGAGAACAGCGTCACAATGGTGGCGATGTCCAAGATCCAGCCCATGACTTTCGACGAAATCATGCCCAGCACTTCCATATGCTCCTTGGCTTGGAAGAACGAGCCGAGCTGGAGGATGGTTACGCCTGCGATCAGCATGAGGGCGGAGGAGAGGATCGCTCCCCACAGGCCCTGGGTGCCGAAGGCGGAAAAGTACAGCATGGCCTCCTGGCCGGACGCGAAGCCTGCGCCGACCACGGTGCCGATGAACGCGGCAGAGATAAGTAAGGCTTTTTTCAGCATGTAGATAATTTACTCGGTGCCAGCGATGATGTCGCGACGGGCCCGCGCAACCCGGGATCGGATGGTGCCCACGCGCACCCCTGCGATCTTCGCGGCTTCCTCGTAGGTATAGCCCAGGACCTGCGTTAATACGAGTGCTTCGCGGCGTTCGGCGGGGAGTTCGTCGAGAAGCGATCGCGCGTCGATGACGTCACCCCATGTGTTGGAGTTGTCGGGGCTGGGGTCGGAGGCGGCGACGGTTTCGTATTCGGCGGCGGACTTGCGGGGGCGTGCCATGTCGTGGCGGACGGAGTCGACCCAGGCACGCCGCGCGAGCGAGAGCAGCCACGTGCGGGCGGATGAGCGTGCCTGGAAGCGCGGCAGGGAGCCGAGGACGCGCAGGTAGGTCTCTTGGGTGAGGTCGTCGGCGTGTTGGGGGCCGGCGAGGTGGGCGAGCAGGCGCCACACGTCGTCTTGGGTGAGCCGGATGAATTCGGTGAGCGCGGCTTTGTCACCGCGGCCGGCGCGTAGCGCCAGTTCGGTGATGTAGCCTTCGTCGTTCCTGCTCACAACCTGTAGAGATTACAGTTTGTCGGACACCGTCACGCCGTAGAGGGAGCGGCCCATGATGAAGGAGGCGACGGAGCCGACGATCCAGACGCCGAGGATGGCCAGGATGGCGCGGATGAAGTCGTTGAGGTCGAAGCCGGTGGTGGACCAGGAGTAGATGAGTTTCGCGATGATCAGGATCGGAAACGCAATGACTACCAGGGGGCCGAGCAGGTTGACGCGGGTCAGCGCGTCGGGGGCGCGTAGTTGCAGGATGGTGGCTGCGATGACGCAGATGGTGGCCAGGATGACCAGGGCTGCGACGATGATTTCGTAAGCGGTCATTAGCGGCGTCCTCTCGAGATGATGCGGGCCATGGAGATCGTTGGGATCACGCCGCAGACGATGCCGGCGAGGATGGGGATCTCGTAGGCGATGGACGAGGTGTTCCACAGGGTCCAGACGAGGAAGATGGCGATCATGCCGTAGAAGACCATGTCGGCCATGACGGCGCGCGACAATTCGTCTTTGGTCAGGATGACCGCTGCAAGGGAGATGAGTAGGCAGATGGCCATGATGATGAGGCAGGCCTGCATGATGGTGACAAACATTTAGTTCATCCTTTCTGCGGGCGGGACGGTGTCGTCGTCAGGCGTGGGGCCTTGGTCGACGTAGGGCCCCCAGGTGACGGTTTTCGGGTCGATGGGGCTATTGCGTAGCGACGGCCGCACGTGTTCCTCCATATCCGCCAAGCCCGCGATGATGTCTTCCGGGTCGGAGCCGAACGCGGCTTGCACCAGCAGGGTGATGGGGCCGCCGGGCTCGATGGGGTGGCGCAGGCCCATGGAGAGGGTGCCTGGGGTGGCGGTGATGGAGGTGGTGAACCAGAACACTTCCCAGTCGGTGCGCAGGCGCATGGGGTAGTAGATGACGATCGGTTCGATTTTGGCAGCCGGGTTGAATGCCTTGAACACGGCGTCGAAGCCTGCGGCGAAGATTTCTTTGATGATCCAGCAGGTGTAGCCCGCGGCGTGGATGATGCCTCGCATTAGTTATCGCCTCCGATGGAGTCGTCGCCAAGTACGGCGCTGGTGTAGGCGTCGACGTTGAGTAGGTCGTCGACTGCGGTGGTGGTGATGTCCCACATTTGGCCGGCGAAGATGAACATGCCGAGTGAGAGGATCATGAGGACCGCGGACGGCAGCATGAAGCTCACGCGCACGTTGAGCGCTTCGGGGTAGTGCTGCATGGGTCGGCCCCAGAACACGCGTTGCCACAGGCGCATCATGGACAGCAGCGCGCCGAAGGAGGCGACGATGATGGCGGTGATGGCTACCCAGGAGCGCCAGTCGCCGGGTGTTGCAGCGGCGAGCACGATGGTGACTTTGCCGAAGATGCCGGAAAATGGCGGGAAGCCGACGATGGAGAATGCGCCGGCGACGAAGACCGCAGAGGTCCATGGGTCGCGCCGGGCGATGCCGGAGAGTTTGGCCATGGTACCGGTGCCGTAGGTTTCTTCGATCGCGCCGGAGTTGAGCACCAGGGCGGCGATGGTGATCATGTGGTGCAGGGTGTAGAGCAGGCCGGCGGCCAGGGCGTAGCGGGCGTCGTCGTTAGTGAATGCCAGCATGATGAGGATGAACGGCATGCCGTTGACCATCTGGTAGGCCAGCACGCGGCGCATGGTGGATTCCGCCAGGCCTGCGTAGCCGCCGATGATCATGGAGATGACCATGACCACAATCAGCAGGGTGTTCCAGCGTGGGTCCATGTCGAACATGATCACCCAGATGCGGAACAGCATGTAGACGGCGACCTTGGTGTGCAGGCCGGAGAACAGGCCCATCACCGCCGCCGACGTCGATGGGTAGGTGCGTGGCAGCCAGGTGTAGACGGGGAACACGCCCGCCTTGGCAGCAATCGCGATGACGACGATGCCGGCCGCCACCGTCGCCGGGCCGTTGCCCGCAGCCACACCTTGCAGGGAGGCGAGGTTGACCACGCCGGTCACGGCGTAGAGGTAGCCCACGCCGAGCACCAGCATTGTCGACGCCGCCAGGTTGACCAGCACGAACATACGCGCCGACAGCAGGCGGTGGCGAGTGCCCGACATGGCGATCAGGCCGTAGGAGGGCAGGAGGCAGACCTCGATCATGACGAAGAAGTTGAACAGGTCTGCGGTGAGCAGCGCGCCGCACACGCCGGTGATCAGTACGAGCGACAGGGGTGTGTAGAAGCGTGCTTGGGTTTCGCCGACGGTGATGGCGAACCAGTTGGAGGTCAGCGCCACGATCATGGTGGTCACGATCATCACCGCGGAGAACGTATCCGCGGCGAACGAGATGCCAACGCCGCCTTGGTACAGGCCGATGACGTGGGCGATCGTGCCGTGCTCAGCGGTGTAGAGGTAGAGCCACACGCCCATTGCCAGGTTGATCGCCGGGATGGCGATGGCAAGCGTGTTGTTGAGCTTCCTCCAGGGGCTCAGCGCCGTGACCGCGGAGACGATCAGCGGTAGCGCAACGAAGATAGGCAGGATTGCGTCGACGGCCATTAGTCTTTCACCTTCAGATCATCGTTGGTGACGTGGCTGATCTCGCGTGCGCGGATCTCTTCCAGCTTCTTGGGGTTGAGGCGCGCGTTGCGGCCGGCGGTGGACAGTGCGGAGGGGCTGAGCCACATCTTGGAGTAGCCGGCGTCGGTGCCGGTGGGTTGCTCGGCGGTGTCGTCGTTACGCCCGAGCGATGCGAGCATAAGCAGGATCGTGGTGGTTGCCATTGCGATGACGATGGCGGTCAGCACGAATGCCTGCGGCAACGGGTCGCCCATGTCTTCGAAGGGGACGCGGGAGGGGAATGCTTCGCCGCGCCAGGAGCCCACGCCTGCGGCGAGCAGGGTGAGGTTGGAGGCGTGGCCGAATAGGGACATGCCGAAGACGATGCGCACCATGCCGCGTTGGAGTACGAGGTAGACGGATCCCGCGACGAGAACCGCGATGGTAAGTGCCATGACCATGGGTTAAGGCTCCTTCGTGATGACCGGCTGCGGGTCGTGTGCCGGGTTGATCGGGTCGGGGTGTGCGTCCACCGGGTTTTCCGGCGGTAGCGGTTCGGGGATGGACGGCAGTGGGTTTTCGGCTTCGTCGCGCGAGTAGTCCAGGTCGGACAGGTCGGCGCCGGGGCGCAGGTAGCCGCCGAGTGCGTTGATGGCGGCGGTGACCATGCCGAGCACGGCGAGGTAGATGCCGAAGTCGAAGATGAGCGAGGTGGTCATGTGTTCGCCGGCGATCTCGCCGTGGATGGCGTACATGAAGCCGCCTTCGATGAATCCGAGGAAGCCGGAGGAGATCGCGATGATGATGCCCCAGCCGGTCAGGCGGATTGGGGTGAAGTTCTTCACCACGTCGGCATCCGAGCCGCGGGAGAGGTAGTTGATGGCGAATGCGGTTGCCATGACCAGAGCTGCGACGAAGCCGCCACCTGGTGCGGTGTGGCCGCGGAAGAAGATCAGTACCGACAGCACGACGAGCACTGGGGCGACAAGCGCGGCGGCCTTGCGCAGCGGGATGGAGTTCAACTGCGATTGGCCGAACGGGCGCGGGCGTGTGCCGGCTTCGAAGAGGTGGCGCGGCATGGAGGCAACCACGGCGGCGATGACCACGGCGGCCATGCCGAGCACGGAGAGTTCGCCGAGGGTATCGAATCCACGGAACTCCACGATG
The DNA here is from genome assembly GCF_001835905.1 of Corynebacterium sp. HMSC034E11. Taxonomy (NCBI): domain Bacteria; kingdom Bacillati; phylum Actinomycetota; class Actinomycetes; order Mycobacteriales; family Corynebacteriaceae; genus Corynebacterium; species Corynebacterium sp. HMSC034E11. The sequence continues at coordinate 92,189 of NZ_KV826417.1, read as the reverse complement.
ATCACTGCGACGATGTTGTCGGCACCGGTGACGTCGCCGCCTTCGGTGAGGTACCACTCGGCGAGTTCGGAGCGGCCGCGGCGGCCGGTCAGTCCGTAGACGCCGAAGAAGGCAACGACGCCGGCGAGCAGTGCGAATACAGCAGCAAGTGCTTTTCGACGAGGCTTTGTCTCCGGGAATACACGCGGCTGGTAGCGCAGCACGACCAGGATGACCACGACGGTGAGTGCCTCGACGAGGAACTGGGTCAGGGCCACGTCCGGGGCGCCGAGCATGAACATCTGCAGGGTCATGCCCACGCCCACGGTGCCCAGCAGTACGGCGGAGGCCAAGCGGGAGCGGGTGAACACCATGCCAAGGACCGACATGGCGATGATGGCGAATGGGATGAGGTCCCACCACACGTCGAGGCCTTCGGCGCGGTCGGCTGGGGTAACACCGTCGATGCCGTCGGTGAGGCCGATGACGCACAGGCCCATGGCGGTGACGGAGGCCAGCAGTGGGAAGAGGTGGCGCGACGGGTTGAAGCCGTCGGCCAGCTTGCCCAGTTGCTCGCCGAAGTCGGACAGGCCGCGGGTGAGACGGAAGAGGATGTCGGGGCCGTCGGCGGGCAGGAGTTGCTTGTTGCGCAGTGCTGCGAAGACGGGTTTGCGGAAGGCAACTGCGAAGATCACGCCGGCGATCAGAACGATCAGGGAGACGATGAACGGTGCGGTCAGGCCGTGCCAGATGGCCAGGTGGGTGGTGAAGGTGTCGTCGCCAGTAATTGCGCGCACGCCTGCGGAGACGGGGTTGTCCACCCAGAACAGCATGAACGGCAGGACGACGGACATCCAGCCCGGCAGGGCGGCCGGCAGCCAGAGGGCGACGGGGGCTTCGTGGACGTGCGACATGTCCTTCGGGCCGTCGACGAACGCGCCGAAGACAATCTTCAGCGAGTACAGGAACGTCAGGAACGCGGCGAACCCGGCGATGATCAAAAGAGCCATGCCGTAGGGCGCTTCGTGGAAGGCGTCGAGGATGGATTCCTTGGACACGAAGCCGAACAGCGGCGGCACCGCGGCCATGGAGGCGGCCGCGACCACGGTGGAGGCGAACGTGAACGGCATCTTGTCGTAAAGCTTGCCCAGACGTCGCATGTCGCGGGTGCCGGCCTCGTGGTCGACCACACCGATGAGCATGAACAGCGAGGACTTAAACAGTGCGTGCGCCAACGTGTGGGTCAGTGCGGCAGCCAGACCAATCGGGGAGCCAACACCGATGGCGGCGACGATCCAGCCCAGGTGCGACACAGTGGAGTAGGCGGTGAGGTGCTTCAGGTCCGTCTTGGTGATGGCGAAGCACGCCGACATGATCGCCGTGAACAGGCCGATGATGACCAGCAGGTAGTTCCATGCGGCGACGTCGTGGAAGATCGTGGAGAAGCGCAGCAGCAAGTACACGCCGGCCTTGACCACGGCGGCGGCGTGCAGGAACGCCGACACCGGGGTGGCGGCCGCCATGGCTTCCGGCAGCCAGAAGTGGAACGGGAACTGCGCGGCCTTGGTGAATGCGGAGAACGCGATGAGCAGCGCCACGACAACGGTGACGCGGTTGTCGCCCCACACGTCCGCGGCCAAAATGCCCGCAAGGCGCGTCGTGCCTGCCTGGATGGAGGCGACCGCAAGGCCCGCCAAAAGCGTCAGGCCACCGAAGAACGTCAGGATCAGGGTGCGGTACGAGCCGGCCTCGCCGGACGAGCCGGAGCGGGCGATCAGCATGAACGACGCGATGGAGACGAGCTCCCAGGCGATGAAGAGCAGCACGGCGTCGTCGGCAAGCACAAGCAACAGCACGGACAGCGTGAAGGCCGTCATGATGGTGTAGAAACTCGTGTTGCCTTGCCTTGCGGGCAGGTAGGCGGCGGAGTAGACGAACACCACGCCGCCGATGACCAGCGCAAGCAGTGCGAAGAAGATGCCTAAGCCGTCGGCGCGCAGAGCGAACTCGATCGCGGAGCCGGTACCCATCACATCGCGCGCCCACACAAACGACCACGTCAGGTCGTTGCCTTGGGAAACGTCGGTGAAGTTGGTGCCCAGCACACCTGCGGCAGCGAACAGTAGTGCTGCGAGCGGGTACCCGGCTTTCCTGTCCATGACTCGCACCAGCAGCGGTGAAAGCACCACCGTTGCTGCAACGAGCCCGATGACGAGGGGGAGAGTCATGGTGAACCCTTTTCAAAGGTTTGTAAGGGATTGGCAATGAACGTTAAAGACAGTATCAAGCTGTATAAGCGGGCGGTGCGCCTCCCGCAGAACGCATGTGACTGGTGATAAGAACAGTTGCATGAAATCGGACAACGCGTTGCGGTTGGTGTGTGCTCTGTTAGCGCTGGTGGTTGGCGTGTTTATGCCGTTGTCCCCGGCGTCCACGTGGGCGAACGCCGCGCGCGATGCGGAGGTGTCCGGCGCCCCGCAGGTTGGTGCGGACAACCTTGGGGACGCGCGCCGTGCAGCCGGTGAGGCGGGCCAGCAGGCGAAGGTGCTCAAGGAAGGTGCCGGCAAGTTGGCAGAAGGCGTTGGTGAGGCGCAGGGCCAGACCCAGCAGCTTCTCGACGCCCTCGCCGCCGCCCAGACCGGCTCCCAGCAGTTGTCCGACGGCATGGTGCAACTCCAGGCAGGCACCGGACAGTTGGGAGCGGGCGCGACCCAGTTAGCGGATTCCATCGGCGAGGTAGTCAACCAGGTCACCGGTTTTGAGGCGGTGCGCGGCCAGGTGGTCGGCGCGATTGACCGCTCGCTCGCCGAGTTGAAGGACGCGAAGGATCCGGATGCGGTCCAGGCCCGCGACTCGCTCAAGGGTCTGCGTGAGCAAGCCCAGACCGCCCAGTTGCCGCCGGATGTGGTGGCGAAGATGAACCAACTGCGCGATGGTTCCCGCGACCTTGCCAACCAACTCGCTGTCCCGGGCTACGGGTACCACGACGGTATATATACAGCCACCAACGGTGCTGCCGAGTTGGCCGCGGGCCTGCGCGAGTTGCAGGGGCAGACCGCACAGGCCACCGGTGGCATCGACGAGTTGGTCGCCGGCGTGCAAAAGATCGACCAGATGGCCGGCATGAACGCTGACAAGGTGTCTGCGGTGCGCGCAGCCCTTCCGGTGCCGGCAGTCGCGCCGGGCACCCCGGGTGCGGAGCAGACCGGATCGACGCTTGCGCCTATTGCCGCGATGCTGCTCGCCGCGATGGCGGTGCTGGGCGGTACGGCGCTCGCAGCAGCATTTTGCCTATCGACGCGCACCCGCCGGTGGATCATCCTCCCCGGCGCAATCGTTATCGCGGCGGCCGGCACCATCCTGGCCGGTGTCCTCGGCGCGGGCTTCGGCGCGCAGGAGTATGCAGTGGTGGCTGCTGGCCTGCTCGCCGGTGCGCTGGCATCCGCGGGGCTTGCTGCGGTACTGATGCGCCTGTGTGGCCCTGCGATCGGGTTGGGGGTCGCCGCGGTGGTCGCGCTGGCGCAGACTGGCCTCGTCGGCTGGGTATGGCGGACCGCTACCACCGCACAGGTGGACGCGGTGTGGGCAGCGCTGTCGCAGGCAGCGCCCATGCACTGGGCGTCGACTGCGGTGTCCGCCGCCGGCAATGGTGGCGACTACCGTGGTGTGGTCGCCGCACTGCTGCTGTCCGCGTTGCTCGCCGCAGCGGGGCTGGCGGGGGTATGGCGCCGATCCGCCGAGTAAACCGCCACCTAGACACGCGTCCGGTACGCCTCTAAAATGTGATGTCATCTATTGCCTAGCTGTTCCAGCTAGGCAAAGGTCACAACTTGAATACCTGATAACGAAGTCGCTTCCGCGGCCCACGTTCAGTGGATAATAAGAGGAGTACCACATGGCCGAATCATCTCGGCGTCTACGTAAGTCAACGTCCACGGGCATCGCAGCCTCGTCTGTGATCGCACTCGCCCTTGGCGGCCTGAGCGTCGTCGCCCCTGGCCCGCTTGCGCCGTCCGCTGCAGCCGCCACCCTCAGCGGCGGCATCCGCGACAAGTCCGGCGCGGTAGAGAAGGACGCCCAGAAGGCCTCCGATCTTCCGGCCGGCTCGTGTGTTGTCTCGGAAAAAACTCCGGAGGGCAGCCAGGCTGGTTTCAGCTGGTATACCTCTGAGCCGAGTGATAGCAGCCCCAACAAGAAAGCCTGGGGCTTGAGCGTCTCCTTTGATAACTCGAAGGACCGCACGTTCGCTGATTGGGGCTTTACCAATAACGGCAGGATGGGCACGTACCTCGATGCAGCTCAAATTCCCGCTATGAGTGCCGGTCAGACCCTTGTTGACAAGAAAGTCACGCACAAGGCCGACGAAATCCTCGGTATTACTGCTTCTGGGCCACAACGACCCCTGAATCTCAATGCGAAGCTGACCGATGCGAAAGTCAAGCAGTTCGCTGAGGCCACTACCGCTAACCCGGTACGTTATGCCTGGCAGGGCAACTATAAGCAGGAAAATCCTCAAGGTCCAAGGGCCACCAGGGGAGACAATTTGGCCTTTACGGCCGTCGTGAACCCGTGGCCGAGCGAGAACATCGAATGTAACCCGATCACGGTGTCGTGGGATACTCCCGATGTATCCGAGAACCACGTGATTGTCCCTGGAGAAGTATCCAAGGTCGGTAAGATCAACGTTCCTGCTGTGACCGGCGGTGGCACGGATGACTCCATGTCCCGCATGGTCGTGGAAGCCTACGACGGCAACGGCAAGTTCATCGGCACCACGGACCCGGCAGCATCCGGCGGCGAGCAGCTCCTGCGTATCGACAGCAAGACCGGCGATATCTACTTCACCTGGCCCGAGTACCGCGGTACCGACCTGGCAACTGACAAGAACGTGAACTTCTCCGTTCTGGCGAAGCCGCGTAACGTGGACCAGCTCCAGGCCGCTGGTGAGAACAACAATGAGTTTGGCACCACTCAAGTCTTCGACAGCTCCAACTCGCTGACACGCTACAACAAGGCGAACGTCATCGGCTCCCAGGCGTTTTCCCTGGATAACACGGATGAACATAACCCTCGGTATGACAAGGTTGACGCCACGATCATTTCCGGCGTCGATAGCGCTACCGGACCGCTGGCTACCGAGCCGCAGAGGGTCACCTTCACCCAGACCCCTGACCTGATCAAGGAGCTGGCGAAGAAAAAGGGCGACGGCGGTTTCGAGGCGAAGGTCGCCCTGGATAAAACGTACGTCTACGAGGGCTGGACCGTCGAGATGGACGAGGACTACAACGTCACCGTCACCGCACCGGAAAACCCGAAGCCAGGCACCTTCGCGCAGCCCAAGATCACGCTGGAGTACTCCAACGGCTCCACCGATGTTCTCCAGCTCTTGGTGGTCGTTGACCCGAACAACACCCAGGTCACCGACCTGGTACGCCCGGGGCTGACCAAGGGCAAAATCGGTGAGGACCTCACCGCGCAGGTGGGCACCAAGTCCATCATGAAGGGCCACAAGCCAGTCCACCCAGCAAAGTTTGAGGTTGACCCGGACACCGTACCGTCCGGCTGGACCGTCACGGTCGATGCGACCGGCAAGGTCACCGCGAAGGCAGACGATTCTGTTGCGCCGGGCACCGTCATCACCCCGAAGGTGAAGGCCACCTACCCGGATGGCACCGACGATGAGATTGAGACCCAGTTCCAGGCGATCGTGGACATCAAGGTCCCTGAGTACGATACGGTGACCAACAAGCCGAACGCCAAGGTCAGCCTGATCCCGAACGTTCCTGAGCGTGGCCTCAGCGGTAACACCTCTGACGAGGTTCCGAAGCGCTACACCTTCGAGAACGGTCAAACCACGATTACCCTCACAAGTAAAGAGGGCAAGACGTGGACCGTTAAGATTGACGAAAACACCGGCAAGATCACCACGACCATCCCAAAGGATGCGCCGGAAGGCGACATCCTGGATGTACCGGTTCTCGCCTACTACGATGGCGCTGACCCGCAGAAGGTGAAGGGCACCGTCGTTGTGATCAAGGGCGACGTCGCCCCGCAGTACAACGTGCAGGTCACCGGCCCGAACCAGGCTGTTGACCACCAGGTAACGGGTGCGCCGCAAGACTCGACGTACTCCTTCGGTAACGACGAGGACGGCAATCCGGTAACGGAGCAGGAAGTCGACGGCTGGAAGTACACCATCGACCCGAAGACCGGTGTTGTGTCTTCCACCCCGCCGGCAACCGCTAAGCCGGGTGACAAGAAGACCATCACGGTTACGGTCCAGACTCCGGACGGTTCCCGCCCAGAGGTCCCCGTCACCACTGTGGTGAAGCACACCAACAGCTGGGAAGCTGAGCCGGTATACCCCGTGGAAACCGTCTACCCGGGTGAAGCTGCAACGTTGCCAGTTGATCTTCAAAAGCCGGAGGACGTCAACGTCGCGAAGGAAAACCCCTACAAGCTGGGCGATGTTCCGGCTGGTTGGAATGTCAGCATTGACGACAATGGCCAGATCACTGCAACCGCACCTGCGGATGCAAAGCCGGGCACGCAAGTCAAGATTCCGGTCACCGTGACCTACGAAGACGGTTCAACGGATATTGCATACGCTGTCGTCAATGTCCTCGGCCTTCCGACGCGTGAGGAACCGTTCAAGGTCGAGTACAAGTACGACGACACCATCCCTGCCGGCGAGTACAAGGTTGAAACCAAGGGCGAGCCGGGTGCAGCGAAGATGCACAAGGACGGCACCTGGGAGCAGACCAAGGCGCCGGTCAACGAGGTCGTCGTCATCGGCACCAAGCCGGCCGAGAGCGCCAAGGACGTGACCTGGAAGTTCCCGATCCCGTACCCGACTGAGGTTCGCGAGAACCCGGACCTGAAGCCTGGTGAAACCCGGGTTGTTCAGGAAGGCGAGAACGGCGAGAAGACCTACACCGCTAAGTTCACCGCCAAGGGCTCTGAGGCACAGGTCGCTGAGGAAGAGACCACCAAGGAAGCCAAGCCGCGCATCATCGAGTACGGCCCGGGCATTGCTCCGAGCGAGCTCGTGACCACTGTGAAGAAGCCAGTGCCGTTTGATACCGAAGTCGTATTCGACGACACGCTCGCTGCGGGTGAGCAAAAGGTGGATCAGGAAGGCAAGCTCGGCGAGGACACCGTGACCTCCACGCAGAAGCTTGTCGACGGCAAACCTTCGGGTGACCCGGTCGTGAAGACTGAGCGCACCGCGGAGCCGACGAAGCAGATCATTCGCGTCGGTACCAAGACCACCGGTGAAACCAAGAAGACCGTCGAGTCTGAGGTCCCGTTTGGTGTGAAGATCGAGTACGACCCGAACATGCCTGCTGGCAAGTCCGAGGTTGTCACCGAAGGCAAGCCGGGTAAGAAGACCACCACGGTGACCCAGAAGGTCACCAACTCCCAGCCGGATGGCGAGGCCACCGTTGAGGAGAAGATCACCGAGCAGCCTGTCGATCAGGTGATCAAGGTCGGCACCAAGCCGTCCGAGACCTCTGAGAAGGTCGAGTGGAAGGCGCCAGTTCCGTTCGAGGTTGAAACCCGTCCGAACAAGGATCTGAAGCCGGGCGAGATCAAGATCGTCCAGAAGGGCGAGCCGGGCGAGAAGACCTACACGGCCAACTTCACCTCCAAGGGCGACGACTCTTCGGTCACCCCTACGGAGAAGCAGACCAAGGATCCGGTCAACGAGATCATCGAATACGGTCCGACCGCTCCTGACCAGACGCTGACGTCGAAGACGACCCGCGAGGTCAACTTCGAGACCGAGTTCATCGTGGACAACACGGTGCCGGTCGGCCAGACCAAGGTCGAGCAGGAAGGCGAGAAGGGCGAGGAACTGATCACCTCGACCCAGAAGATCAAGGACGGCAAGCCAGACGGCGAGCCGAGCATCACCGTCGAGCAGACCAAGGCGCCGAAGAAGAAGATTGTCCGTGTCGGTTCCATGACCGATGGCTCGTACGAGCTGGAAGAGAAGCTGCCGATTCCGTTCGACACCGTGATTGAGTACGACCCGGAGATTCCGGCCGGCGAGTACAAGGTTGTCACCGAGGGCAAGCCTGGTGAGAAGATCACCAAGATCACCCAGAAGATCGTGAACAGCAAGGTCGTCGAGGCAACGCGTGGCAGCGAAACCACCACCACCGAGCCGGTCACCAAGGTGATCAAGGTCGGCACCAAGCAGGCAACTGCTACCGACAAGGTGGAGTGGAAGGAGCCCATCCCGTACCCGACGGAGCTGCGCCCGAACTCGGAACTCGCTCCGGGTGAGGTTCGGGTTGTTCAGGAAGGCAAGGACGGCGAAGCCACCTACACCGCAACCTTCACAGGTACCAGCGGTGAAGCCACCAAGACCGAGGTCACCGATCGCACCGAGCCGACTCCGCGAATCGTCGAGTTCGGCCCAGGCCTTGAGGACGACAGCGTGGTCTCTTCCACGACCCGTTCCGTGGAGTTCGGCACTGACGTCATCGAAGACCCGAACCTCGAAGAGGGCAAGCAGGTCATCGAGCAGGGCGAGTTCGGCGAAGAGGTCGTGACATCGACGCAGAAGCTTGTCGACGGCAAACCGTCCGGCGATCCAGTCGTCGAGACGAAGCGCACGAAGGAACCGAAGAATGCGGTCATCCGCATCGGCACCAAGAAGCCTGCGAATCCGACGCCGCCGACCGATGAGCCGGAGCAGCCGACTCCGCCGACCGACGAGCCGACCCCACCGGTCGAGCCGAAGGAAGTCGAGCTTCCGTACACCACGAAGATCATCTACGACGAGACGCTCGAGCCTGGTCAGGAAATCGTGGACCAGGAAGGTGCGAACGGCAAGGTCGAGGTGACCGTCGAGAATGGTCAGCCTTCGGTGAAGACGGTCAAGGAGCCGGTCGAGAAGATCATCCGTGTTGGCACCAAGCCGCCGGCTGGTCAGGAGTGGAAGGAACGGATCCCGTTCGAGGTGAAGGTCAAGCTTGACCCCACCATCCCGGCGGGTGAGCACAAGGTTGAACAGGAAGGCAAGCCCGGCCTGGTTCAGCACAACTCCGACGGCACCGAAGAGACGCTCGTTGAGAAGCAGGATCATGTCATCCTCATCGGCACCAAGCCGGCCGACCCGACTGACCCGGAGAACCCGGATCAGCCGACGCCTGAAGGTGAGCTCGATATCAACGTCCGCTACACCACCCGGATCGTTTACGACCCGAACCTGAAGCCAGGCGAGGAAGTCGAAGACGTTGCTGGTAAGGACGGCCGCTACACCATCAAGGTTGTCGACGGCAAGCCTGTCGCCGAGATGGTGGAGAAGCCAGTCGAGCGCGTTGTCCGCGTCGGCACCAAGCCGCCGGCGGGCACCAGCTGGACTGAGGAGATCGCCTACGACTACGAGGTCATCGAGGACTCCGAACTTGAAGCTGGCAAGCACGAGGTTGTGCAGCCGGGTAAGCCTGGCGAGCGCATCCACCGTGAAGACGGCAGCTTCGTCGAGGTTCCTGCGCAGAAGCTGATCATCAAGGTTGGCACGAAGAAGCCGGCTGATCCGAGCGAGCCGACCGACCCGAGCAAGCCGACCGACCCGTCGACGCCTGCCGATCCGAAGGACCCGCAGGGCTCTTCCGATAAGGCGAAGCGCTGCGTGGCCAACGCGTTTGCGAAGAACAGCCCGATCCTGTGGCTGCTGCCGATCGGCGTCCTCGCCGGCATTGGCTACGGCGTGAACGAGGTGTTCGGTCCGCAGATCCAGAAGGCATCCGCGGAGCTCAACGCTCGCTTCCAGGAGTCCTTGCCGAAGCACGATTGGGGCCACGGTAACCGCGGCCGCCAGTGGGAGCAGCCTGAGTGGGCTCGTGAACTGCAGATGAAGGCAGACGCCATCAACCGCCAGTTCGCAGGCTACGGCGAGCAGCTCCAGCCGCTGGGTATTGCGCTCGGTGTCATCGCCGCAGCCAGCCTCACCGGTGTGCTGATTGCACAGGCCTGCCGCGAAGAGGGCTTCGACAACGGCATGACGGTGCTGGGTTCCTCGGAGCGTGTGACGTCCTCGGGCGAGACGGGCTCGTCGTCAAGCAAGGGCTCATCGGAGAACGCAGGTTCGTCGGAGAACGCAGGCTCCTCCAGTAAGTAGTCTGAACGCGTAAGCGAAGGGCGGTACCCGGTTGGGTGCCGCCCTTTTCGCATCTGCCGTTACCTAAAATTCACCTGAGTGTTCCTTATTAGAAATTTGCTGTGTTTAGGGTGCGTATCGGTTCAAAAACCGTTTCATATTCTTCGGCTTCTCGTTATAAGGAACCCAACATGCGTTTCTCGCTAAAAGCAGCTACCGCGGTAGTCAGCGCTTCTGCGTTGGCTATTGCGAACCTGCCTACCTCCCTCGCACAGTCGGCGGAGCAGTCCTTCAACGGCAAGGACACCTGCATTTCCATCGATTCCAACGGCAACATCGTCGCCCCGCAGCCGGGCGACTGCACACAGTTCGGTAAGGGCGGCCAGGGCAACACCGACGCCCAGGCACGCAACGTCATCTTCATCCTGGGCGACGGCATGGGCCACCAGGAGATCACTGCTGCTCGTAACTACCTCAAGGGCGCTAACGGCCGCTTCGAGGGCCTCGACGAGCTGACTGCGGCAGGTGCTTACACGACCTTCGCCGTGGGCAAGGACGGCAAGCGTCAGTACGTCACCGACTCCGCCGCGTCCGCAACGGGCTGGTCCACCGGCACGAAGACCTACAACGGCGCGTTGTCCGTTGACATCACCGGCAAGCCGCACGAGAACCTGTTGGAGATGGCGAAGAACGCCGGTATGCGCACCGGTAACGTCTCCACCGCGGAGATCCAGGATGCGACCCCGGGCGCGATGCACTCGCACATCTCCAAGCGCGGCTACTACGCGCCGTCCGGCGACGCGAAGCCGGTCAAGGGTGCTGAAGCTCGCGAAAACGGCGGTCTCGGCTCCATCTCCGAGCAGATCATCGACACCCGCGCCGACGTCACCCTGGGCGGTGGCCGCAAGTACTTCGACGCCGAGGTTCAGCAGGGTGGCGAGAACCGCAACCCGTTCCTGACCGACAAGAACGACGGCGGCGTCGACTGGGAGGCCGGCAAGTCCGTCCGCGAAAACGCGATTGCCAAGGGCTACCAGGTTGTCGACGACAAGCAGGGCCTCGAGGGCATCACCGTCGCGAACCAGGACCAGCCGGTGCTCGGCCTGTTTCACGACAAGAACATGACCCGCAAGTTCGAGCAGACCGTGCCGGTGAAGTCCGACGGCACCACCGAGCCGGAGGTCTGCAAGGAAGCTGATCGCGGCGACGAGCCGTCCGCAGCGGAGATGACCAAGAAGGCCATCGAGCTTCTCGACGACCCGTCGGCGGACAAGGGCTTCTTCCTCCAGGTCGAGTCCGCCTCCATCGATAAGGCGGACCACGCAGCCGACGCCTGCGGCATGATCGGCGAGACCCAGCAAATCGACGAGGTTATTAAGGAAGCCCTCGACTTTGCCAAGGCGGACGGTGAGACCATGATCGTTGTCACCGCCGACCACGCGCACACCGCGGAAATCATCCCGGACGGCCGCCCGTCAGTGTCCGCCGTAACTCGCCTGAAGACGCCGAAGGACGGCACCACCATGTCCATCGGCTTCGGCACCCAGCCGTGGCTGGATGAGAACGGCAACCCGGTCTTTGACAAGAAGGCCAACGGCGACCCGTTCGACACCCCGAACTTCTCCATGATGCACACCGGCACCCAAGTGCGCATCGCAGGCTTCGGCCCGGGCTCCGAAAACGTCAACGGCCAGCTCGACCAAACCGACGCCTTCTACGTCATGGCGAATGCGCTCGGCCTCAACGGTGGCACCGAGGGTGGCCAGGAGCCGTGGAAGATCAACAAGGGCAACAAGGTCATCTCGCTGGCCAACCGCTCCAAGGCGAAGCCGGGCGACCAGCTCTGCTACCTCGTCTCCGCAGGCGAGGCACCGAAGGTCGGCGATTGTGCCCAGTTCGGCACCGAGGGCCAGGGCATCGACAACGCCAAGGCGAAGAACGTCGTCCTGCTCATCGGCGACGGCACCGGCGACTCCGAGATCACCGCAGCGCGTAACTACCTTAAGGGCTCCGCAGGCCGCTTCGAGGGTCTCGACGACCTCGACTACACCGGCTACCTGACCACCTTCTCCCTGGACAAGGAAACCGGCCTGCCGAACTACGTCGGTGATTCCGCTGCAACCGGCACTGCATGGAACTCCGGCGTGAAGACCTACAACGGCGCGGTCGGCGTGGACAACGCCGGCAAGCCGGTTGCCACCCTCGGCGAGATCGCAAAGGCCAAGGGCCTGAAGATCGGTAACGTCACCACCGCCGAGATCCAGGACGCTACTCCGGCAGCCTTCGCTGCACACGCAATCAAGCGTTCCTACTACGCACCGTCTGGCGACAAGAAGGTCGCAGAAGGCGAGCAGCTCCGCGAAAACGGCGGCCTCGGCTCCATCTCCGAGCAGATCGTCGACCTGCGTGCAGACGTCACCCTCGGTGGCGGCCGCAGCTACTTCAACACCGAGGTCGTCCAGGGCGGCCAGTGGGGCGAGAACGGTAACACCTGGACCGCAGGTAAGACTGTCCTGGAAAACGCGAAGGACAATGGCTACCAGGTTGTCACTAACGCCTCCGAGCTCGACGCGATCGCAGAGGCAAACGCCGACAAGCCGGTCCTCGGTCTGTTCTCCGAGGGCAACATGCCGCGCGCGCTGAACCAGTCCATTCCGACCACCGACGGCGGTGACCTCGAGCCGGCCACCTGCGTTGCTAACCCGGAGTTCACCGCTGAGACTCCGCGACTGGCAGCCATGACCTCCAAGGCGCTCGAGCTGCTGCAGAACGACAAGGGCTTCGTGCTCCAGGTCGAGTCCGCCTCGCCGGACAAGGCCGACCACCAGGCTGACGCCTGTGGCCTGATCGGCGAGGTCGGCCAGCTCGACGAGGCCGTCCAGGCTGTTCAGGATTGGGTGGAGAAGACCGGCGAGGAGACCCTGATCGTCGCCACCGCCGACCACGCTCACACCGCACAGATCACCTACGAGAACCAGAACACCGCTGGTCGCGTCACTCAGCTGACCACGGTTGAAGGCTCCACCATGGCCGTCAACTTCGCCACCTCCAAGACCAACGAGGACGAGGATGCGCTCGGCGGCCAGCAGCACACCGGTGCGCAGCTGCGTGTCGCAGCCTCCGGCCCGGGTGCCGCGAACCTCACCGGCCAGATCGACCAGACCGACCTCTTCTTTGCCAGCCTGAACGCGCTGGGCATCGATCCGGTCAACCACAATCTGACCTTTGAGAACAAGATGCAGCCGGTGGAGGAGACCACCGAGGAGAACACCGCCGCCGGCTCCTCCGTCGACTCCCCGGCGCTCATCGCCACCCTGGCCATCGCAGGTATCGCGGGCCTCATCTCCCTGATTGCCCTGCTGGCACCATTTGCTGTCGACGGCGCCCTCGGCCCGATCGCGAAGTTCTAGCCAGAACTCGAAACCAAAAATAGCCACCGAGAACAAGATGTGTTCTCGGTGGCTATTTGCTAACTGCCAATCGGTGTGGGGAGATTGGCTAGCCTTCACTTTCCGAGATGGCTTCGGCTGCAGCAATGTAGCCAGCGATCATTGTCTTACCTACGTTTGACAGCGCCTCGTCGGACGGGAGAAATGATGGATCGTGCAGAGACGCCGTTTCGTTGTCGCTGTCTGCGACACCGACAAAGCACATAAGGGATGGGCAGATCTCTCCATAAAATGAGAAGTCGTCGGCGCCCATCGAACGCATCGTCTCTGCATTCGCGATGCCGAGGGAAGCGGCGTAGGCATCGAATTTCTCTGACAAAACTTCGGCGTTTACGAGCTCTGGTTCGCCTGGTTTGTATTCCACATTGACGGTGCAACCATATCCAGTTGCGATACCGGTTGCCATCGTGCGGATTGCCTCAACGATGTGCTCATTAATCGCAGATGTAGTGCTGCGGACAGTAGCGAAGATCCGTCCCGATCGTGGCAAAACATTCGCTGCACCCTGTCCTACCGCGATAGTGCCGATGCTTACCAAAGCAGGTGACATTGGGTCGGCGATCCTGCGTACAACCTCCGAGATGCCTACAGCGATTTGCGCCGTGGGAACAGCAGCGTCACACCCGTTGTGTGGGTACGCGCCGTGACCTCCCTTACCGGTTACCGAGATTGCAATCTCGCCAGCAGCAGCATTGACAAATCCAGAGCCTGCGGCAACTGCACCCGTGGGAATTGAGGGGTGAACGTGTGCGCCGATGACATGGCGGACGCCGAGTTGTTGAAGTTTTCCGGACTCTGCGATGTCGAGCGCACCGGATGGGTACGTTTCCTCACGCGGCTGCAGGATTGGTACAAGGCCATATGGCAGATCGAGGTTCTTCGCTGCTCTGATCACACCGGCCAAGGCTGCAAGGTGTACGTCGTGACCACAGGCATGCATCGCATCGTTTGTTGATGACCATTCCACCCCCGTCTCCTCTGTTACCGGCAGTGCGTCTAACTCTCCTCGGATGCCGATGGACGCCCCCTCTGTCGGCCCGATTCGGCCGACCGCGCCAGTTTGAGCAACCGGCTCGAGTCGTACGCTCATCGTTTCGATCATCAAGTCAGTAGTGGGCTGTTCTTCGCCACTCACGAAGGGAGAACTGTGAATTTGTTTCCGTAGCTCCACGACATCGCTGAGGTACTTGTTGAATTCAGAAACCCACTGTTCCGCCAGCTGTTGAAGGTTTTCGCGCATCCTTAGCTTGGCTCCTTTTCGTTGCTGCTAGTTGTAGATACACCGTACAAGCGCTGTGCGTTTTCGAATCCGATCATTTGCGCGACGCGGATGCATTCATCGATTGGCCATCCGTTGTGTTTGTGAAACTCTTCAAGCACTGACAAAAGTCCTTCACGGAACAGCAAAGTACCGATGTAATAAAGCTCGGGTAGGCCGAACGCATCTGTACTGAACAGAATCTTGCCGAAAGGTGCCAGTTCCAGTGACTCCGCAATTACTGCGCGTGACCGGGCACCGGTGTAGTTGATAGCCAGTCCAACATCGAAGTACACGTGTGGGAAAACATCTGCAAGGTAGCCCGCCTCTCGATGGAACGGATAGCAGTGCAGCAGGGTGAAGCGGGCACCGGATTCTAGAGAGGCGCGGAACAGATTCGTGAGTAGTAGCGGATTGCAGCGATGCAAGTCCACATCGTCGTCACCGTAGCCGATGTGGAGTTGGATCACCTGCGCACGATCGATGGCGAACCACAGCAAATGGCGAATGAGAGTGCTGTCCTCTAGTCGAAGCTTCCCGGAGGTTCTTACAAACCTTTCCGCCGCTGCAAGTACCTCCTGTTCAGAGGGGCGATCTGCATCGAAATCGAGACCAGTTCGGTATGCAGCGATGGACTTCACACCAGCTGCTGTAACAAGATGCTCGTCAAGCGTTACTCCGAGCTGGGTGAGGAATTCAGTGGCTTTGTCACCAACGGCTTCACCATCACGAACAGCTTCTGCCACTTGCTCTGCGACACGCTCGAGTCGGACAATCTCGTAAACAGTGCCTCCAGATGTTCGTCGAAAAGCATCCGGGTCAGTGATCGTGTCAGCGGCATGTCCGGTCTCCACGCCGAACTCCGCGATACCGGTCCTGCGGATGAAGCGTTTGTTGACTTCTTCTGATTCGAGTTCAGCACGGGCGGCGATGTAGTCGTCAGGACTTGCGAACGGATCAAGTCCCAGAACCGGTGCACACAGGTTGCGGACCTGGAAACCGATCTGCGAGTCGAACCGTGTCGTACCTGGAGTGGCCGCGCTTGAAGACTCAGAGATGAGCGCCTCGAATTCCTCGCGGGTTAGAGTGTCTGTGACCACGCCATGGCAATGGTGATCAAAGAGGGGGATCCGATCGATAGCATCTTGCAACTCGTTGTTAGTAGACATTCGCGTAAACCTCACACTGCTCAACGATGCTCTTGTCCTTCAGATGCTGGATCTCGTCGCGCTTGACCTTCAAGAATGTTTCTACCCAGGCATCTGAGAACCAAGAGCGTACGACCTCGTTTGTTTCAAAACGGTCTAGGGCTTCTTTAAGGCTCGCAGGTAGGTTTTCGTTGTCCTGCGATTCGAGCTCAGAGTAATCGTCGCCAGTCACTACCGGCACTGGGTCGAGGTTTTCCTCTATTCCGGCCATCCCCGCTCGGATAATCATGCCCATCAGGATCCAAGGGTTAGCGCCGATATCGCCGCCGCGGAATTCGAAGTGGAACTGTTTATCCGGTGTGCGTCCGTCGGCTTCGTTCGTCGGACAAATGCGTACCAAAGCCTCACGGTTCTGTTCGCCACAGAATGCTTGGGCAACCGACCAATTGTGTGGCTTGAGGCGCTCGTAGCTAACTGTCAATGGGGCAAATAAGCAGGTCATCGGCGCAGCGTACTTAACCAGTCCCGCGTTAAACTGACTCGCAATGCGCGACATCCGTCCGGGTCCGTCCGGATCAAATGCGACAACTTCGCCGTCGGTGCCGTACAACCCGTAATGGACATGAACTCCAGAACCGCCCTCGGAGGCAACCGGAACAGGGGAGAAAGTGACCTCACGGTCGTAGGCCTTAAAAACAGTGCGGACAATATCGCGAACCAAAATTGCACGATCCGCAGCAGTAACAGGGTCTGTCGGCTTGACAGTCAGCTCGTATTGATACGGCGCATACTCCGGCAGCCAGCATTCTGGGTTTACACCTGCGTTTTCCAGAACATTGAAGAGTGCACTCCCCACTGGCTCTCCGTCGACGAAGCTAGCGAACGAAAATGGGTGTGTCGCTTCTTTCGCGTGGCGTTCGGTGAACTCATGCTCAAACGCTGCGGTCATGACTAACCCATGTCGGTCGCGAAGCTCGTCGACCGCTTCCTTGAGGAAGTTACGAGCGCAAGATTCCCACGGAGTGCCATCGGTGTTGATCAGGTTTGCGAAGCTCAAAGAAAACGTTGGGATTTCCGGGATACCGGCGATTTCATAGGTTGCATCAGCATCTGCCACAAGACGAATATCACCAGTGGCATCGTAGGGAATTCCATCGACAATGTGACCGAGTGGCCCGATGCCTAGATTCGCTGGAACCCAGCCAACGCTCGCACCTTTTTCAAAATCTTTGGTGCTTATCGCCCGTCCTTTAGTGCGTGCGGAGATATCTGTGGTTGCCAGGAACGTGAACGTGCCGTTGTTGTGGATGCTCATGCGTCAATGTCTTCTTTCGTAAGTTTCTGCCCAATGTTCTGGGCAAGCTTGGGATTGAGGATGATGATTGCGAGGCCCAACAAGCACCACGCGCCAGAGAGCCAGGGGAAATATGTGTACGGTGCAACCTGTCCCACGACTTGGATGAGGTAAACGTAAACGAGGTAGCCCAGCGCCAAGATTGGGAAAACGATTTCCCAGACGGGAATGGAGGATTCCTTTTTCAGGATGAACCGGATCGCGCCAACAGAAGCCATGCCATAGGCGATGACCATGCACAGCGTCGCAATAGTTGCGTACCAGTAATAGACCTCAACATTGGTTCGGCCAGCGAATGCCATTCCAAGCGCAAACACCAACGCGATAATGTTGGTCGCCCATACTGCTTGTTTCGGAACACGAGTGTGCGGATCGCGGTTTGCAAAAACGGTCGGGCCGAAACCATCGCGGGCGAGAGTGTAAATGAGGCGTGACGTCGCAGTACTCGAGCTGAGGAACGCGCCAAATGCCACCGAGAACGCAATGACAGAGATCAGCACCGCGAACCATTGGCCGATGTACGCGGAGCCGAGCTCGGTCAGTGTCGACGATGCACCTGCGAAGCGTTCAACGCCGGCTTCGTCAGTGCCGAAACCGATTGTCTGAGCAAACATGACGAATACATAAATGACACCGCCGGTAACCACCGCGAGCAAGAGAGCCTTAGGGACCGTCTTTTTCGGCTCCGTTGTTTCCTCCCCGAGTGAGGAACCAGACTCAAATCCGGCCCAGGACAAGAAGGCGAAAACCGATGCGGTCATGATCGCGGACCATGAGTTTCCTGCAGGAGTGAGTGCTCCAAGATCAATCGATGTTTCGTACGGCGCTGTGCCGGCACTTACCTTTGACAGGATCACGACGGAGAGAATCAACATGGCGATGATGCCGATCAGGCCGATTACCAGTGTGACTCTCGCGGCCGAAGTGGAGTTTCGCAGGTTGAGGTACAGTCCTAGCGCTCCGATGAACAACGGAACCAAAATGCCGACGAACTGTGAAGATCCGGAGGAGAGCTCCGTCAGCATCGCTTCGAAAAACACCGAGCATGCGCCGAGGATGCATGTAGTCATGAAAATGTATGTGCCGAGCAACGCGAAACCACTAAAGAACCCGGCTTTTGGTCCGACTGTCACGCCAGCGAGGGCGTACACCGAGCCAGCGTGCGTAACTCGTTGCAATAGCCGTACAAAAGCGTAAGCAACGAACACTGCGCCAGCGAATGCCACTGCGAATGCGAACGGAACGGCTTTGCCGACAAGCCCCGCCACACCGATGCCGTTCAGTGACATTGCCATCACCGGGGCCATGAACCCCACCGAGATGGCAGTCACCTCCCATGTAGAGAGCATTTTCCGCTCAAGAGGAGGAGAAATATCTGCAGTTGTCGTCATCGATCATTCCTTCCAAAAAGCGGGATGAACGAATGCTACAAAAACTATGACTTAGGTCGCAGTAAATCATTGAATATGATTCAAAGCACACCAGATGCGAGATAGTAAAAGGCCCTGCCTCCAACGTGGATAAGGAGACAGGGTCGGTTTGGGGGGGGAGAACTACATGCCCAGCATCGGCAGTGTGATGCCGAAGTGGGGCAGCGCGAAGACGAGGCCTGCCATCACCAGCAGCGCCGCAATCACCCCACCGACAATGGCAGGCACGTTCACGTCCGCCTTGGCGGTGGGGTATTTCACATCCGCTTGCATGCCCTTGGTGCAGGTTTCGGCGGCGGTGGCGTCGGCGTCGTCGATAAGCATGCGCTTCGCGGCGACCTTCCCGGACGGGGTCTCCGTCCACGCCTTGTATACGTCGCCATCCTTCGCGGTCAGCGGCGTCTCCGTGCGCTTCGTGTCCGGGCCAACGCGCCACGAATCCGTGTCAATCGCCTCCAGCGTGCGATTCACCGTCGGCTCCGACTCCTTCATCGTCTTCTGCGCATCCGCATACTTTGCGACGAGACCCTCCGGCAACACCTTGCCAAACTCCGCCTTCTCACCCTTGAGCGCCTTCTCGTTCTCCGCGACAACGCCGGGATAGACCTGCTCGATCGCCGCGATGAGGTCGCGGGCCTGCTCGTAGTCACCGATCGCCTTGAAGTCATCGAACCACGACTGGATGAAACGCTTCTCGGCCGGCGCGAGCTTCACGACGCACACGCCGTCCTTGTCCTTTGCCGCGACGGTAGCGGCGTTCGCCGGGGTAGCTGCGCCGACAACGCCGGCTGTGCCGAGCGCGAGCGTTGCTGCGGTTGCGTACGCGGCGATACGGGTGGTGGTGCTGGTCATGGTTTCCTCCTCGGAGTGTGAGTGTGTGTACGGGCTGTACCACCTCAGTATCGAGGGAGACGTGTTGCGACAGCGTTAACGCGCGATGGTGGTGGCGCTGCCTAGTAGGATCCTGGGCGAAAACACCGTGTCAGAAGCAATGTGATGAACCAGGGGTGGATGGAAATTTCACAAATGCAGTTAGCCGCTTTGCTAGGCAATGGAGTTTCTCCATTGGAACCATCTCCGGTCGATTACGTTTTTATGTTGCTCACGTTGGTGGCTGTGGTGCTATTAGTTGCCAGCGTGATTGTATTTTTCAGGCAACCTAATAGACCACCTAACAGACGGTGGTCGGATGTCTGGATCGTGCTCTTTCTGGTGTTCATACCCGTGGTAGGGCCGTTGGTGTATCTGTGGCATGTGCGGTCCAGCAAAAAGAGCGACAAAAAATCGTAGATGTGTGGGGCAAGGCCCAGCTTTGGGTTAAGCCGTGGGGGCGTGGCCTGGGCAAAATAAAGAGTGGCCCCCGCATCCCACTGAAGAGATGAAAGGCCACTCAAGTTTGAAGCGCGCAACCACTTGCGCTTTCCGGGACTGCGAACTTAATCCCAGCCGGCTCGAGAGGTGGTGGGTTTTAGCCCAAATCCCTCGAGAACCCCAGTATAGAACTGGCATCAGTTAAATCAAGCATTTTCTGACCCAATCGTCACAATATTGACTTTGCCTTGCTGAATGTCAGCGAAACTGTCTAATTCGAGGGCTCGTCTCAGCCGACCAGCAACTCGAGCTTTCGGTGTATTTCGGACTGTTGGGTCCATTCGACCATGCCGGCGTTCGTAGGCGATGGAACTAGCAACAATATCTGCCAGCTGAATAAAGTCACTAGCCTCTGAATTGAAATCGTATGCTTCAAGAACGCAACGACTACCAATCGCGCGGTTTACATCACTCTTAACGAACTGTGCGACCGACTCTCCTCGTGGAGTTTGGACTAAGTCAAGGAAAACATTAACCAGTTCCCCGCGGTTAATGTTCCCACGGATAAGCCGAGAAGCCATCTTCGCTTGCTGCAGCCAAGTGTCATGGTCCCCGAAAGAGTGAGTGGAATCATAAACCGAGCCTCCAACTCTCACGTCGGCTGCGGCGAGAAGCTCAACGAGATCAAAATAGAAATTTAACTTGTTGTTCTTGATCTCCGAGAAATGGATTTCTTGATAGAAACCGTGGGACTGGCGAAGATGGCGAATCTCCCGATCGAGTACTTGTAGGTTCCTAATTTTGACGAACCCGACAACAAAGAACCCACCTGAAGAGTTTCGGGTTCCTGACTCGTCCAAGAAGATGGAGGATACGGGCACTCGATCAGGGAGCGAAAAAATCTTCTTCTTATTCATCGCGATAATCTTAGTGGCGCTGCCGACACGGACTATCGAATGCGAAAACCCGCCTCGGAAGGCGGGTTGTGTTGGTCGGGATAACAGGATTTGAACCTGCGACCTCTTCGTCCCGAACGAAGCGCGCTACCAAGCTGCGCCATATCCCGGTGGTATCTCGGACTGTTGTCCGCGGTACTCGAAACACAATACCCCTGGGGTTCGGTTTGGCCAAAACGGCAGGTTGTGTGCGTTTTGTTGCCGGTGTGGGGGCGTGGCGGTGGCTGCAGTGTGGCGGCGCGGTTCGGTGTGGCGGTGCGGTTCGGCTTGGATCCACCGCTGCAAAAGACGATATCGTCTTTTGTGGCCTCGTTTTTGCAAAAGCCCAGGTCGCGTTCCGGGAAAATCGGTAAACGACGATATCGTCGTTTAGGCAGTTCGCGCGACCTGCGGCGGAGCAGACGAGCAGGCGAACGAGCAGGCCGCCACGCAACCGACCGCCCCGCAACCGGTTTACCCGCGCTCGACGACCCGGATCAGCGACGCGGACGGCGGGCAGAACAGGCGTACGGGTGCGTACTTGGACTGGCCGAGCCCGTTGGATACCTCCATCCACATGCGGCCGTAGCGGTGCAGGCCGGAGGCGCGTTCGCGGTCGATGTCGGCGTTGGTGACCAGGGCGCGGCCACCGGGTAGGCAGATCTGGCCGCCGTGGGTGTGGCCGGCCAGGGCGAGTTGGTAGCCGTCGGCTTCGAAGGCGTCGAGTACGCGCCGGTAGGGGGCGTGGAGGAGGGCGATGGTGAGGTCGGCGTCCCTGTTCGGTGCGCCTGCCACCTCGGAGTACCGGTCCAGCTCGTGGTGCGGGTCGTCCACGCCCGCGAGCGCCAGGCGTACGCCGGAGGCTTTGAACTCCAGGCGGTTGTGGGTTGCGTCGTGCCAGCCGCGCTCCATGAACGCGGCGCGCATGCCTTCCCACGGCAGGTCCACGTACGACGGCTCGCGCTTGGCGCCGGTGAGGTACTTCAGCGGGTTGACGGGGCGCGGCGCCCAGTAGTCGTTGGTGCCGAAGACAAACGCGCCGGGGCGGTTGAGCAGCGGGCCGAGGGCGTCGAGCACCCAGGGCACGCCACCAAGGTCCGACAGGTTGTCGCCGGTGTTGATCACCAGGTCCGGGTCGAGCGCGTCCAGGCCGGAGACGAACTCCACCTTCTCCTTCTGCCCGGGGATCATGTGGAGGTCGGATACGTGCAGCACCCGAAACTCCCCGCGCCCCTGCAACACGCCTGGCTCCAGCAGCGGCAGGGTGTATTCGCGCAGTTGGAAGTTGTTGCGTTCGGTGTACCCCCAGGCGAGTGCGGAGGCTCCGGCGGCGAGGGTGGCTGCGGCGGCTTTCTTCAACGTCTTCACTCGCACCACTGTAATCTCGCAGGCATGAGTGCATTGAAAGACCAGATCCGCGCAGACCTCAAGGAAGCCATGAAGGCGAAGGAGAAGGAGCGCACCGGCACGATCCGTATGCTGCTGGCGGCGATCCAGACCGCTGAGACCGAGGGCACGAAGCACGAGGTTGATGATCAGGAGATTCAGAAGATCATCGCACGTGAGATTAAGAAGCGCCGCGAGTCCGCCGAGATCTACCAGACCAACGGCCGCGACGATCTCGCTGAAACCGAGCTCGCCGAGGCGAACATCCTCGAGGCGTACCAGCCAAAGCAGTTGACGGACGATGAGCTCGCAGTGCTTATCGACGACACCGTGGCCGAAACCGGCGCCACCTCCATGGCGCAGATGGGGCAGGTCATGAAGGCCGCCACCGCCAAGGCCGCCGGCCGAGCCGATGGCAAGCGCATCTCCGAGGCTGTCAAGGCCCGCCTGAGCTAGCCAGCCGCGTTAGTTGTTGCCGAAGGCGTTGGCGATGGCGTCGCGGGCGTCGTTAAGCGATTGCTCGATGCCGCTGAAGTCCGGCGCCGGTGGGGCAGCGGGGCTCGGGGGAGCAGACGGGGACGGGGATGGGCTCGGCGCGGTGCTGGAGGGGGCCGAGCCGTCCGAGACATTCAGGGTGATGGTGGAGCCGCGCGCGAGCGACTCGTCCGCCGGGGTGATGGACACAACCTGGCCGGCCGGGGCACCGCCGCCCGGCACCGTCTTCAACACGACCTTGTAGCCCTGGGCCTCCAGCTGGGATTTCGCGGCGGAGGAGTATTGGCCAACCACGGAGTCCACGGCCGCGCGGCGCGCACCGGTCTGGTACTTCGCGCTCGCTGCCGGAAGGCCTGAGGCCGCACCGGGCACACCAGCGGCGGCCTGGAACCAGGTGTTGGCTGCCTCGTTGCCGCCGAAGAGGTTGCCCACGCCGCACTGGCGGACCGGGGCGGTGCACAGCGGGGTGGTTTGGGTGCCGTCGTTGAAGATGTACGGCGCCGCAGACATGCCCAGCGTGAAGCCGAGGAACGCGGAGGACTGGTGCGACTCGGTCGTGCCGGTCTTCGCGGCGGTGGGGGCGCTCCAGCGGTTGCGTTTTGCGGCGTCGGCGCCGGTGCCGTCGACAATGTCGTGCGACATGCCGGCAGCCAAAGCGGCAGCGATCTCCGGGTCGATGGCTTGCTCGCAGGCGGGCCGGTCGATGAAGACCTCACGGCCGTTCTTATCGGTCACGCTCGCAATCGGGTTCGGCTCGCACCAGCGCCCGTTGGACGCCAAGGTGGCGCCCACGTTGGACAGTTCCAGCGCGTTGACGGCTAAGGGGCCGAGGGTGAACGAGCCCATGTTTTCTTCCTTGGCGGCCTGGGCGATGGAGCGGCCGTCCCCAAACGAGTTGTCGTCCTTGTAAGAGCGCAGGCCCAGGCGCACCGCCAGATCCACGACCGGGGCAACGCCGACGGTCTGAATCAGCTCAATGAACGTGGTGTTCGGCGACTGTGCAAGCGCGTCCTGCAAGCTCATCTTCGGTGCATAGACGCCGGCATTTTCTACACAATATGCACCCGGCGGACAGTTCGCGGCGCCGCCTGCGCCCATGCCGTACACCACGGAACGCGCCGGAGTGTTCAGCATGGAGTTCAGCCCGTAGCCCTGCTCAAGCGCGGCGGCTGCGGTGAAGATCTTGAATACGGAGCCTGCGCCGTTGCCCACCAGCGACACAGGCTGCGGCAGGATCGTCTGGCTTTGGTCCAGGTCCAGGCCATAGAAGCGGGAAGACACCATCGCCTTGATGTTGCGCGAGTCCGCGCCGGGCTCCACAATGTCCAACACCTGCGCCACGCCTGCGGTGTGCGGGCTGACGTTGTTGCGCACCGCGTTAAGCGCGACCTGCTGGATGTTCGGGTCCAACGTGGTCTTGATGGTGTACGACCCGTTTTTGATGGTGTCCAGGTCCAGGCCCTTTTCCGCCAGGTAGCGCAGGGCGTAATCGCACATGAAGCCGTTGTCGCCAGCGGTGATGCAGCCTTCCGGCAGTGTCTTCGGCTTGTCCAGAATGCCCAACGGTGCGCCCGCCCAGCGGTCGGCCTCGGACTGCTCGATGTAGCCCTGAGCGGCCATGTTGTTGAGCACTACGTTGCGACGACGCACCGCCCCTTCCGGGTTCGTATACGGGTTCAGCGCCTCCACCGACTGCAGCAGGCCCACCAGCATCGCAGCCTGTGCCGGGTTGAGCTTGGCTGCGCTGGTGTCAAAGTAGGTTCGGGCGGCGGCCTCGATGCCAAAGGAGTGCTGACCAAACGACACCAGGTTCAGGTACCGGGTAAGGATTTCGTCCTTCTCCAGCGTCTTGTCTAGATCGGATGCCATGCGCATTTCGCGCAGTTTGCGGGGAATGGACTGTTCGGTGGCGGCGAGCGCTTCCTCTTCGTTTTCCGCGTCGATGAGCCAGAGGTAGTTCTTCACATACTGCTGGTTCACCGTGGACGCGCCCTGCTCCACACCGCCGGCCAGCACGTTGGTCACCAGCGCGCGGGCAAAGCCCTGCATATCCACGCCCTCGTGGACGTAGAAGCGGCGGTCCTCCGTAGAAACCAGCGCGTCCTTGGCGTACTGCGAGATCTGCTCGCTGGGTACCTCATAGCGGCGCTGTTTGAAGATCCACGCCATGGGTTTGCCGTTGACGTCCGTAATCGTGGTCACGCCCGGCACGTCGCCGTGGGTGAGGTCGGAGAGGTTGGACTGCATGGTTTCGTCGGTACGCGCAATTGCGGCACCCCCAAGACCTGCGATCGGCGCCAGGCATAACGCCATGACAAGCGCTGATGCGATGACGGCGACCAGCAGGTTTCCTAAGCTTTTCAGGGCAGACACGCCAACACCTTAATTCAATCTGTGGCGTGGGGGAATACCATGCTCCCCCCAAAAATGTGATGCATTCGACATGGAATTTCCTGTGTGATTCCATTTACATGGGATCGCTAATATGCGGTCGATTGTATAAAAGGAGTCCGCTCCGCTTCCGGATAGGGATAGGACGTCTAAGGAGACGCACGATGACCACGAGTTTGAAAAAGGCACCGGCAACCAACCTCCGACCGACCACCTCCAAGAAGTGCGACTCCACGGGAACACTGGTCTTCGACCGTGGCGAGTGGGTCACCCAGGCCCAGTGCCGCGGCGGCGACCCGGACGCACTCTTCGTCCGCGGTGCCGAGCAGCGCAAGGCAGCAGCCATCTGCCGCGCCTGCCCGGTGATGACTGAGTGCCGCGCAGACGCACTGGATAACAAGGTGGAATTCGGCGTATGGGGAGGCCTGACCGAGCGTCAGCGCCGCGCAGTACTGCGTAAGAACCCGCACGTGAAGGACTGGGCAACCCACCTGTCCAGCGGCGGCGAAATTATTGGCCTCTAGGTAGGGTGAATCCCATGAAGAAATGGGAATACGCAACCGTTCCGCTGTTGTCGCACGCCACCAAGCAGATTCTGGATTCTTGGGGTGAGGACGGCTGGGAACTCGTCGCAGTCACCCCGGGTCCGAACCCGGACAATGTTGTCGCCTACATGAAACGAGAGGTTGAGTAAATGGCACAGTGGTCTGAGCGCCTGAAAGAACTGGGCATTGAACTTCCGACCGTGGCCGCACCCGTGGCCGCATACGTCCCAGCAACACGCACCGGCAACCAGGTGTGGACGTCCGGCCAGCTGCCGTTCGTGGACGGCAAGCTGCCGGCCACCGGCAAGGTTGGCGCCGAGGTATCCCAGGAGGATGCATACGGCTACGCCCGCCAGGCTGCGCTGAACGCGCTGGCTGCAGTGGACGCACACGTGGGTATCGACAACGTCGCCCGCGTGGTCAAGATCGTGGGCTTCGTGGCCTCCGATCCGGCATTCACGGGTCAGCCCGCCGTGATCAACGGTGCATCCGAACTGGTGCAGGAGATCTTCGGCGAAGCCGGTGCACACGCACGTTCCGCAGTCGGTGTTGCTGTCCTTCCGATGGACACCCCGGTTGAGGTTGAGATTGTCGTGGAGCTCGAAGGCTAGTTTGCCCATCGGCGCAGCCGTGACGGGGTAGGGTGGGAGCCATGAAACATCCCGCATACAGCCAGCTGCGCCCTGTGACCCCCAACGCCGCGGTGGTCCTGGTGCCGAACCCCAGCTACGCGGCGCTCGAGGGCACGAACTCTTGGGTGATCCGAGGTGAGGGCGACGAGGCGAGCATCGTCGTCGACCCGGGTCCGGCCGATGAGGGCCACCTCAACGTGCTGCAGGCAAAGGCCGACAAGGTCGCCTTGATTCTGTTGACTCACCGTCACCACGATCACGCAGATGGCGCGGAACGGTTCCGCCAGCTCACTGGCGCACCGGTCCGCGCCCTTGATCCGTCTCATACCTCCGGCGCTGAGCCACTCACCGACGGCGAAGTGATCTCCGTTGAGGGGGTTACCCCGCGCGTGAAGGTCGTCGCTACGCCGGGCCACACCAGTGACTCTGTGTGCTTCTTCGTCTACCCGGGCGAAGACACCGACGGTAAGCCGGAAGGCATCATCACCGGCGACACCATTGCGGGTCGCCACACCACCATGATCTCTGAGACCGACGGTGATCTGGGTGCCTACCTGGACACCCTGGAGATGCTCGAGGAAAAGGGCAAGGGTGTCATGCTGCTTCCGGGCCACGGTCCGGAAGGTGAGGACCTGTCTGCGTACGCCCGCAAGTACATCGATCGCCGTAACCAGCGCCTGGATCAGATCCGTCAGGCACTGAAGGAGCATGGCGATAACGCGGACATCAATACGCTGGTCGATGCGATTTACGACGATGTCGACCCGGTCCTGCGCGGTGCCGCAGAACAGTCGACTCGTGTGGCGCTGCGTTACCTCAACGCCAAGTAGCGGATTTTCGACCCGCCGCGGGCGCCTCCGTTAGCGCGCGCGGCGAGCGAGGTGCTCAGTGTTAACAATGAGCACGCTTTTACCCTCCAGGCGGATCCAGCCGCGGTGAGCGAACGTGGCCAATGCCTTGTTCACCGTCTCACGCGACGCACCCACAAGCTGGGCGATCTCTTCCTGGGTGAGATCATGGTTGACGCGGAGTGCGCCACCCTCATGTACACCGAAGCGGTTTGCCAGCTGGAGCAAGGTCTTGGCTACGCGGCCAGGCACGTCGGTGAAGATCAGGTCTGCCAGCGACGCGTTCGTGCGGCGTAGGCGGCGGGCCAGCACGCGCAGCAGCTGCTGGGAGATCTCCGGGTGGTTGTCGATCCACTCGCGCAGCATAGTGGAGTCCATGGTGGCGCAGGTGACGTCCGTGACGCAGACTGCGGAGGAGGTACGCGGGCCCGGGTCGAAGATGGAGAGCTCGCCGAACATGTCGGACGGGCCCATCACGGACAGCAAGTTCTCGCGACCGTCCGGCGCATGGCGGGCAAGTTTAATTTTGCCTTCGACGATGATGTAGAGGCGATCGCCGGGCTCGCCTTCGTCGAAAATCGTGGTGCCCTTCGGGAAATCCACGGTGTCCATATCGTTGATCAGCGCGGCGACCGCGTCAGGGTCGACGCCCTGAAAGATGCCGGCGCGGGCAAGAGTGTCTTGAACGCCTTCCATGAGTCCTCCTCAGACTGTCGCTCACGCATTTTGCGTGGGATTGGTCACGAACGGTGCCATTAGCGGTGACCGTCACACAAATTGGAACTCTACCAGCTCAACTAATCAGTGCGATAGTCTTTCCGCGACTGGGAACTGTGTTAGTCGATGACCGCTGCTTCCACACGCTCCATGAAAAGCGGAAACACCCCGAGCACAAGCGGATTCAGCGCCACAAGCAAAAAGGTCATACCCATAGTGTACGGCTAGCATGTTGGGCATGGCCGCTTCGACCTCTCCATTGAAACATCGCCGCCCAGGCGCTCATCCCGCCGCGAAGGGGAAAGAGACTCCGATCGGGCGTAAGCGCAGGGCACGCCGTATTAACCGCACGTTGGCGGCAGCGTACCCGGATGCGCACGCGGAGTTGGACTTTACTAACCCGCTGGAGTTGCTCGTTGCTACGGCATTGTCCGCGCAGACCACGGACGTGCGGGTGAACATGGTCACCCCGGCGCTGTTTGCCAAGTACCCCACGGCCGCCGACTACGCGGAGGCCAACCAGGCAGAGGTGGAGGAGATTATCCGCTCGACCGGGTTTTACCGTTCCAAGGCGGCGAACCTGATCGCGATGGGCCAGAAGCTGGTCACCGATTTTGGTGGCGAGGTGCCCGAGAAGCTTGAGGACTTAGTCACCCTGCCCGGGGTGGGCCGCAAGACGGCGCATGTGGTGCGCGGAAACGCCTTCGGCTACCCGGGGCTGACGGTGGACACCCACTTCCAGCGCCTGGTCAAACGCATGATGCTGACGGAAGAGACGGATCCGGTGAAGATCGAGCACGCGATCGCCGAACTCATCGAGCGCCGTGAGTGGACCATGTTTTCCCACCGCATCATTTTCCACGGCCGCCGCGTCTGTAACGCCCGCAAGCCAGCCTGTGGGGCGTGTCCGATCGCGTTCGACTGTCCCTCCTTCGGCGTAGGTCCCACCGACCCGGAGGAAGCCGCCGAACTGGTCACCGGCCCTGAGCGCGACCACATTTTGAGGATGGTGGGCCTGTGAAACGCACAATCTGGGTCAGCGTTGCTGCGATCCTTGCGGTGACGCTTTTGGTCATTGCGGGAGCCAGGGCGTTGCTTATCGACGACGCCACGCCCCCGGCCGGTGACGGTGTCGTCGAGAAGCAATCGGCTCCGGTGACGGGACGACCGGACTGCCCGGAGGGCGCAGTCGGTGGCGTGGACCTGGCGTGCCTCGGCGGCGAGGCGGCCGGCGCGCAGCAGGAGATCACCGTGGCCAACGTGTGGGCGTGGTGGTGCGAACCGTGCCGTGCGGAGTTGCCCGTGGTGGAGGAGTTCGCCCGCGCGCACCCCGAGTACACCGTGGTAGGCGTACATGCGGACCGCGATGGGGCACGTGGTGCGGCGCTGCTGGATGACTTGGGCGTCAACCTGCCGAGCTTCGCCGACGATGCCAACGTGTTCGCTGGTACGCTCGGCCTGCCGCCGGTGGTGCCGCTGACCGTCGTGTTCCGAGGCGAGGAAAAAATCGGCGTGTTTGCCAAGGAATTCACCTCGGCCGAGGAGCTGGCCGAGGCCGTGCGCGGGGTGCTGTGATGGTTGCCGTGCAGCCGGAACGGGCACCGGTGTGGCTGCGGGGGCTCGTGGATAAGCTACGCGCTGGCGAGGGCGATGCGCGGGTCAAAGCGATGCTGGGCCCGCGCGTGCCGCAAACGCCGGGGGAGGACCAGGCGGCGGTGCTCATCGTGTTCGCTGGCGACCCGGACGCGGAGGAACTGCCGGAGGACGCCCGGGTGCTGATCACGCACCGCACCCCGTCTATGCGCAGCCACTCCGGTCAGATGGCGTTTCCGGGCGGGCACATCGACGCCACAGATACAGGCCCGGTGGCGGCGGCGTTGCGCGAGGCGTACGAGGAGACGGGGCTGGCCCCTGAGCGGGTTGTGCCGCTGGCGGTGATGGGGCAGGTGAAAACCGGTGGCAGCCGCAGGCTGGTGCGCCCCGTGGTGGCGTACGCACCCGACCCGGGTGAGGTGTACCCGGCAAGCGAGCTCGAAACCGACGACGTGTTCTTCGTTCCCATCCGGGACTTGGTGGATCCGGCCAACCGCGCGAAGCTCGGCTGGAAGCACTGGACCGGTCCGACGTTATGGGCCCGCGACTATCTCATCTGGGGTTTTACCGGAATCCTGCTGGCGGTCGTGCTGGAATTAGCCGGCTGGGTGCGCGCCTGGGACGAGCGTCCGGGCGATCTTTACGAGGCGCTGGCCCGATCCCGCAACCGCGAGCTGTAACATTTGCGGAATGCACCTGGTCGTTGACGTTCTGCTTGGGCTTGCCGTCGTCGCTGCGTTTGTCAGTGGCTGGCGCCAAGGTGCGTTTTCGGCTGTGATCTCCGCAATCGGCATCATCGCGGGCCTCGTGGTGGGGCTGGCGGTGGCGCCGTTGCTTCTCGACGTCACCGAGTCCCAACCCATCCGCATCACGCTGCTGCTGTCGGTGGTGGTGCTCTTCGTTGGGCTGGGCAACCTGCTCGGCGTGACCCTCGGGGGCAACTTGCGGGCGCGGGTACGCAGCCGCCTGACGCGTTTCGTGGATTCGGTGGTGGGCGCACTGTTCCAATCGGTCGCACTGGCGCTGGTGGTGTGGTTTATCTCAATCCCGCTGGCGTCGGCGGTGCCTGGCGAGTTGGGCGACGGGATCCGCAACTCGCACATCCTGGCCAAAATCCACGACACCGCTCCGGAGAGCGCCGGGAAACTGCCCGCGAAATTCGCAGCGCTTCTCGACGAGTCCGGCCTGCCCCCGCTCGTTTCCCCCTTCCAATCCCCGCACGGCGCCCAGGTGGACGCACCCGATAACGCGGCGCTTCGCCCCGAAGTTGTGGAGGCGGCCCGCCCGAGCGTGGTCCACGTCATGGGCGATGCAGAAAGTTGCCGCCGCCGGCTCATGGGCTCCGGCTTCGTGTTTGAGGATGGCTACGTGCTCACCAACGCGCACGTCGTCGCCGGCACCGAGCGTGTCTCCCTGGACACCGTCGTCGGCGTGAAGCCGGCGGATGTGGTGCTCTACGACCCGGATACCGACATCGCGGTGTTGCACGCCCAGGGCTTGGGTCTGCCGCCGCTGCGTTGGGCTGCACGCGAGCTGCAGCGTGGCGACGACGCCGTGGTCATGGGCTACCCCAAATCCGGCCCCTTCGAGGCCGCACCGGCGCGAATCCGCAGCCAACTGACCATCGCAGGCCCGGACATTTACACCACCGGCCGTGTGGAGCGCGAGGCCTACACCATCCGCGGCGACATCCGCCAGGGCAACTCCGGTGGCCCGCTGCTCACCCCGGCAGGGGAGGTGGCAGGCATGATCTTCGGCGCGTCCCTGGATGCCTCAGAAACGGGTTACGCGCTGACTGCACACCAGGTGCAGCAGCGCGTAGGGGATGTGACCAGGCTGAACGCTGTCGTCGATACGCAAGCCTGCGTCAGCGGTTAGCGGCTGGTGTAGAGCCCAGCCTCGTTTTTGGTCAGGTTCTTCTGAGCCTCGCCCGGCTTCAGGTTCTTCAACTCGTTGACCGAGCTGATGGTGCGCTCCGGAGCCTTGATCTTCTTGACCTTCTTCAGGCCAACCAGCGCGAGCAGACCAGCCAGGGCGATCATGATGAGGAAGACGATCAGGAATGCCCAGCCACGGTGCATCCAGGATGCGAGCATCTCCGCAAACGCGAAGAAGAGGAAGAACGAGGAGTACAGCGCAATCACGCCGGCGACGCCGAACAGGCCACCGCCAACGGCGCCCTTCTTCACCTCGCCCATGACCTCAGCCTTGGCCAGCTCGATCTCGCCGCGGACCAGGGTGGACACCTGCTCCGACGCGTTAGAGATCAGCGTGCCGATGGACTGCTGGCCCGGCACCGTCACATCGGTATCGCGCAGCGGAATCGAATCCACCTTGGCGGTTACGGCGCTCGAGCCGCTGGTGTACAGACCTTCGTTGCTCACTGTTTACTCACCTTCCTGGGTGGCTATGCATGAGGCACCCTGGGAAGGTGCCTGGAATTCTCCCAACGATGTTAGCGATACATCACAGTGTTTGCCTGAATCGGGGTGAAACATAACGTCACGCGCTGTGGCGCTTGTCGCCAGATTTGCCGGACACAGCACGGGCGATGAGTACCCCAGCCACCGCCAACGCGGTCACGCCGGCGATCACGCTCGCGCCGATGCCGACCTCGCGGGCGTTCGGCATTTGGATGAGCGGCTCCGGGTTTTTAAAGGTCCGCACCTGCCAATCGTGTGACAGTGCGTGCTTGCGAAGCGCCCGGTCCGGGTTCACCGCCACCGGGTTGCCCACCAGTTCCAGCATTGGAATGTCCGTGGCGGAATCGGAGTAGGCGTAGCTGCGCTCCAGGTCGTAGTCGTGGTCGGCGACAAACTGGCGCACAGCCTCCGCCTTCGCCCCGCCCTTGAGGTAACGGGTGATCTCGCCGGTGAGCTTGCCGTCCTTCT
This sequence comes from Corynebacterium sp. HMSC034E11, assembly GCF_001835905.1. Taxonomy (NCBI): domain Bacteria; kingdom Bacillati; phylum Actinomycetota; class Actinomycetes; order Mycobacteriales; family Corynebacteriaceae; genus Corynebacterium; species Corynebacterium sp. HMSC034E11. The sequence goes on along the minus strand of NZ_KV826417.1, from coordinate 59,713 downwards.
CCGCGAGTTCGGTGGCCACGACCGTGTCTACGCCGAGTTCGCGCGCGATCGGCTCAACCAGAATTGATGCGGAGGCGGAGATGATGATGACGTCGTGGCCTTGGGCGCGGTGGTCGTCGATAAGTTCGCGCGCTTCGGCGTAAATCGCGGGCGTGACCACGGTGCGCATCGTTTCTTGGGTGATGCGCTGGACGTCCTCGATCGACCAGCCTTCGATGAGTTGGGCGAGCGAATCGCGCGTGGCGTCCATCTTCTCGCTGGAATGGCCGACCAGCATGTACTGGGCTTTGGTTAGGTAGAGGTCCCACGCCTCTTGTCGCGTGATCATTCCGTTGTTGCGGAATTCTTTGCCGAAGGCGAAGGCGGAAGACGTCGCAATGATCGTCTTGTCCAGGTCGAAAAACGCCGCCACCGGCCGTGTGGGAGACATGCTTTAGCAGTCTAGCCCCACTTTGCTGGTGGGGCAGTGTAGGCCCGCTGTGAAAGAAGTGAACATTTGGGACGAGTTGTCCACAGGCGATTCGTTGAAATGTCACTTAGATTGCGGGTTGTCCACAGGGCGGTTGCCACATTTGCGCTGGTGAAAAACACTATTGGCATGACACGCACACACCCACACACCGGCCCGATCGTGGTCGCGGTCGCCGATCCCGCCACCCACTCCGAGGCCGTTCACCTCGCCGCCGCGACCGGCCGCCAAGTCATCGACACCGCCGATGCGGCCGAGCTCGCCCGCCACGCGCCCAAAGCATTCGCCGTGCTTATCGACGACACCCGCGCCCCCGAACTTCCCCCACCCCACGGGCCGAACGTGTTCCGCGTCGGTGGGGAGCTGGTCGATTCAGCCGAGCGGGTCTTCGTCCTGCCCGCCGAGGCCGCGGACCTCCTGCGCGCCATTGGCGCCCTTGCCGTGCAGCCCGCGGCGATGGCGGCGCGCGGGAAGGTGATCACTGTCGTCGGCGCATCCGGTGGGGCAGGGGCGTCCACCCTGGCAGCCGCACTATGCCGGGTTACGTCACGGGGTGACTCGGCAACGCTGCTCGACGGGCACTGGCTCTCCGGCGGACTCGACCTGCTGCTTGGCATCGAGCACGTCCCCGGCGCGCGCTGGGGCGAGATCGACTTCGGCGAAGGCACCGTGGCGCGCACCGACGTGCGCCGCGCGCTGCCCGCCACCGCCGACGACATCGCGGTGCTGACCTTTCCGCGCCAGCGCGTGGCGGACCCGTTCCGGCTGGAGGCGGCGGCGTTGGAACACGTCGCCGGCGCCGTCGGTGGGGCAGGGGTGACGGTCGTAGACGCACCCGCCGCGCTGATTCCCGGCCGCAGCGACCTGGTCGTCGTGGTGGTCGTGCCCGAGGTGCGCTCAGTTGCCGCCGCGACCCGCATCGTCGCCGAGTGCGCCGCCGCCGGCCTGCCGTGTGTGGTGGTTGTGCGCGATAGTGCCTGGGCCGCGCTGACCGACGAGGAGATCGCGCACACCACCGGCGCCACCGTACTCACCCACCTGCCACACGTGCGCGGGCTGACTCGCACGGTGGAGAAGTCCGGCCTGCCCGCGCGTGTGCCCCGTTCGCTAGCCGCCTGCGCCAACGCGGTGCTCGAGGAGGTGGCCTAAATGATCGACCGCGACCTCATCGCCCGCGTCAAGCGCCGCCTCGCCGACGAACCCACCACCCCGGACCCCGCCCGCATCGCAGCCCTGATCCGCGAAGAAGCCGTGGTGATCAGCGACATCGGCGTGCTGGACGTGATGCGCACACTTCGCGACGACACCACCGGCACCGGCCCCCTCGAAGCACTGCTTGCCGACGACACCGTCACCGACATCTGCGTCAACGGCCCCAACTGCGTCTACGTCGACTCGGGTGCGGGCCTGGAACGCTCCGCGGTGCGCTTCGAATCCGAAGCCGCCGTGCGCCGCCTCGCCTCCCGCCTGGCCGCCAGCTGCGGGCGCCGCCTCGACGACGCGCAACCGTTCTGCGACGGCCACATCACCCGCGACGACGGCACCCTCCTGCGCTTCCACGCCGTGCTCGCCCCAACCGCCCAGGCCGGCACCTGCATCTCCCTGCGCGTGCTGCACACCGCCTCTGCCACCCTCGACGACCTGGTGGCGCGAGGCGCTCTGAGCGGTGAGGTTGCGGAGGTGCTGCGTGGGGTCGTCGCAAAGCGAAAAGCGTTCGTGGTGGTCGGCGGCACCGGCTCCGGCAAAACCACGCTGCTGTCCGCCCTGCTCGCGGAGGTCGACCCGGCCGAGCGCATCGTGGCCATCGAAGACACCCTGGAACTCACCCCCGACCCCCCGCACGTGGTCAACCTGACCACGCGCGGCGCGAACTCCGAGGGTGCCGGCGAGATCACCATCGCGGACCTGGTGCGCCAGTCGCTGCGTATGCGACCCGACCGCGTCGTAGTGGGCGAGATCCGCGGCGCCGAAGTCGTCGACCTGCTCGCAGCACTGAACACCGGCCACGACGGCGGCGCCGGCACCCTGCACGCCAACTCGATCGCGGAGGTCCCCGCCCGCTTCGAAGCGCTCGCCGCGCTGGGCGGGCTGGATCGCGCCGGGCTGCACGCCCAACTCGCCGCAGCTATCGACGTGGTCATCGTGGTCAAACGTCACCCCGACGGCACACGCCGCCTCCACCAGATCGGCGTGCTCGAAGGCCAACCCGTGCGCGCCAAGGTGGTGTGGGACGCCGACGCCGGCCGCGCCGACGGTTACGAGGAGCTCCTGTCATGACCACGCTGTTGCTTCTCGCCGGCGCCGCTGCCTGCCCGCCGCCTGCCCCGAGTGCTCGCATCGCGCCACGCTCGTTGGCTGTTCCACCTCGCGTTGCCATCCCGCTGGGCATCGGTGCCGTGGTGCTCGCTGCCCTAGCGTTCGACCGGGCCAGCCTGGTCATCGCGCTAGCGATGGGTGCGGCGACGGTGGTGTGGGTTGTAGATACCCAACGGCGCGCCCGCGTCGCCTCCAAGCGCACCGAAGCGGTTGCCACCTTCCTCGGCCATCTTGGCACCAACGTCGAAGCCGGCGCGCCACTGCACGCCGCGTTAGAGCGCACCGCCGAACACGCACCGCGCGAGATCGCCCGCGACGTCGCACACCTCATCCACCACGTCAGCACTGGCACACCGCTTGCCGCCGAGACGGACGAGTTCGCCCGCATCGCCCCGCTGTTCGCACTGTCGGCCAGCAGGGGAGTGCCGCTGTCGCGTCTGGTCGCCGCCGCGCGCGACGACATCGACCACACCCGACGCCACCGCGCCGCCACCAACGCCGCGCTTGCCGGACCCAAAACCACCGCGGTTGTGCTCGCCCTGCTGCCGTTCGCCGGCCTGCTCATGGGTGCGGCGATGGGTGCGAACCCGCTCGCGCTGCTCACCGGGGGAGGCCTCGGCGGAGCGCTGCTCACTGTCGGCACCGCGCTGGTGTGCGCCGGTGTGATCGTTTCCCAACACATCATCCAAGGAGCCACCACATGATCGCCGCAGCCCTGCTCATCGCCATCGCGCTCGCCGTCAGCCCCACGCAGCCCGCCCGGCGCGTCACCCGCCAGGTGCCGCCCACGCCGAAGACCCCGCGCGACGGACCCGACTACGCGCTGCCGGACCGCTGCGCCGCCGACATCACCCTGTTCGCGGCCTGCTTCGAGGCCGGCCTGCCGGTCAGTGCCGCAGCCGCCGCGGTAGCCGAAACTCACGACGGCGACCGCAGTCCGTGGCACACCGTCGCAGCGCTGCTCGCACTCGGGGTCGAACCTGAGCGCGCCTGGTCGGAACTCCACGCCATTCCCGGCGGGGAGGACTTGGCCAGCCTCGTCGCTATGACGCACGCGTCCGGCGCGGCGCTGGCGCAAGGGTGCGAACGTATCGCTTCAAACCTGCGTGCCGACGCCGCCGATCACGCCAAAGCCAAAGCGGAACGCGCCGGCGTACTCATCGCCATCCCGCTCACCGCGTTTTTCCTCCCGGCGTTTTTCGTCCTCGGGCTCGCGCCTGTGGTGATCAGTCTCGGGAGCAACCTCATCAACTTCTGAAAGGAACAATCATGACTCGTATTTCCACCTTCTTCATCCAGCGTTTGCGTAACGACGCCGGAATGTCGACCATCGAATATGCTTTCGGTTCGTTGGCGGCTGCCGCCCTTGCTGGAGTATTGTATCTCGTGGTCAACGGCGACGGGGTCGTTTCCGCGATCGAAAATGTGATCACCAGCGCGCTGACCAACACGCCGGGCTAATGACCACGATTGAAACGGCGCTTTCGCTGGCCACGCTCGTGGTGGTCACGGCTGCGATCGTGGGCGGCATTGCCACGATGTCCGCCTACATCGCCGCCGTGGACATCGCCGGTGCTGCTGCCCGGGCGCACGCGATGGGCGTGGATTACACCCCGCCGCGCGGCGAGGTGAGCATGCACGAGTCCGCAGGCCTGGCCACCGTTACCGCCGCCGTACCCGCCCCGATTGGCACCATGCGCGCCACCGCGGTCTTCCCCGTGGAGTTCTAATGCGCAGATTGCTTATCGACGACACCGGCTCCGCCACCGTCACCACCACAGGCATCATCACCGCAGTGGTCTCCTTGGCCCTTGCGGTGGTGGTCACCGGGGCCGGCACCGCCGACGCGCACCGGGCCCGCGTGGCCGCAGACCTTGCCGCCGTCGCCGCCGCCACCGCGCTCTACCGGGGTGCTGATGCCTGCGAGTGGGGCAACGAAACCGCCAGCAACAACGGCGCCGAGGTCACCTCGTGCGAATTCGTCGAAGGTGACGTCATCGTGGCCGTGCGGCTGCGCCACGCCGAGGCGACCGCCCGCGCCGGGCCGTAACGCCTTGCCTGTCAGCCAGTCATGGTGACCAACGCGCCGAGCAGCTTCAGCGCGGCGTGCTTGTCCAGGGGCTGGTTGCCGTTGCCGCACTTCGGCGACTGCACGCAGGACGGGCAGCCGTCCTTACAGCCGCAGGACCGCACCGTTTCGTAGGTCGCGGCGATCCACTCGTGGAAGCGGGCAAAGCCCTCGTCGGCAAAGCCTGCGCCGCCGGGGTGGCCGTCGTAGACAAACACCGTGGGAAGCATCGTGTCCTGGTGCAACGCCGTGGACACGCCGCCGATGTCCCACCGATCGCACGTGGCCAAAAGCGGCAGCAGGCCGATCGCGGCGTGCTCCGCGGCGTGCAGCGCGCCGGGGATCTCGCCAGCCGTAATACCCAGTTTGTCCAGCACCATCGGGTCGATCGTGTACGCCACCGCGCGGGTGACTAGGCGCTGCTCGGGCAGGTCGAGGGGGATGTGTTCGGAGACGGTGCCGTCGGCAAGCCGGACGACATAGCCGGTGACACGGTCGATGACCTCCACGTCCACACTGGCCACCCACAGTCCCGGCGACGGGTTTTCCAGATCTGTCGGCTCGCCAAGGATCGTGATGTCGGTCGTGGAGCGCGCCTGCGTGGAGTAATCCGGCCGCTCCGGCGCCACCAACGCCACGTAATCGTCCAGGTCTAGCGACTGCACCACAAAGTATTCGCCCTGGTGGATGTACACCGCGCCGTCGTGCACCTGGCTCATCGCACGCCCCGCATCTACGGTGCCCAACAGCCGCCCGTCGGTCACATCGACGATCATGACTTCCTCACCCACGCCTCCACGAATGCTTACCGACGAATGCGCCGTCTCCGGCGTCACCTCCCCCTCCAACTGCGGCACCGCAAACCACCCCTGCGGACGGCGGCGCAGCAACCCCTCGGCGGTCAGGTCGTTGACCACGTCGGTGGCGTTGAAGGCGGCGACGTCGTCGTCGCTAAGCGGACGCTCCACCGCCGCGCAGTACATGTGCCCGCGCAGGATATAGGGGTTCGCCGGGTTGAACACGCTGTTTTCTACCGGCCGGCCGAGCAGTGCCTCGGGGTGGTGAACCAGGTACGTATCCATCGGCTCGTCGCGCGCCACCATCACCACCACGGAGCCCTGGCCGCGCCGGCCTGCGCGCCCGGCCTGCTGGCGAAAGGATGCCACCGTGCCCGGAAACCCCGCCATGACCACCGCGTCCAGGCCCCCGACGTCGATGCCAAGCTCAAGCGCGTTCGTCGTGGCCACGCCAAGCAGATCGCCGTTATCCAGACGCTGCTCGAGGGCGCGGCGATCCTCCGCGAGGTAGCCGGCGCGGTAGGAGGCGACGCGTTCGGCGAAATCGGCCCGGCCCGCCACCACCAGGTCCTCCTGGGCGCGCATAGCCACCGTCTCCGCGGCGCGGCGCGAACGCACAAACGTCAACGTGCGCGCACCCTGCAACAGCAGCGTGGACATTATCGACGCCGCCTCCGTCGTCGCCGGGTACCGCACCGGCGCGCCGTTTTCGCCCTCGGCGCCCTCGATGAACCCCGGCTCCCACAACGCGATGGTGCGCTCGCCGGTGGGCGCCGCATCTTCCGTCACCGCAACAACCTCGCGCCCGCACAGCCGCGACGCCTGGCCCGCAGGATCCGCCGCGGTCGCCGAGGCGAAAATCAGCGTCGGCTCAGACCCGTACGCCTTCGCAATACGCAGCAACCTGCGCAACACCAACGACACGTTCGCCCCGAACACACCCCGGTAGGTGTGGCACTCGTCCACCACCACAAACTTCAAATGGCGCAGCAGCCGTGCCCAACGCTCGTGCGCGCCCAAAAGCCCTGCGTGCAGCATGTCCGGATTCGTAAACACATAGCGCGTGTGCTCCCGGATACCCGCCCGCGACTCCTGCGGCGTATCCCCGTCATACGGCGCCGGATGTACCGACGCAAGCGCCGCATTACCCCGCGTCATGGCAAGCGTTGCCTGCAACTGGTCCGAACCCAACGCCTTCGTCGGCGTCAGATACATCGCGCACGCCTTCTCATCCGCCGCCAACGCGGAAAGCACCGGCAACTGATAGCCCAACGACTTTCCCGACGACGTCCCCGTCGCCACCACCACATCCCGGCCCGCCCACGCCAACTCCGCGCACTCGGTTTGGTGGGCGTAGGGGAGGGTGACGGTGTCGTCGATAAGCATCTGCTTCAACCCCGGCTCCACCCACTCGGGCCACTGTCCAAACACCGCGAGACGAGCCGGCTCATGCTCCACATGCGTCACCGTCGCAGCAGGGAAACGCTGCGCAAGCACCGAAACGAGCTCATCGCCAAAACCAGAAACCATGATGGTGAGCCACTTTAGCCGGGCCAAAGCAGTGCCCCCGACAACAAATCGTGGCACACTGGGCAACGGTCACAGATTTTGTGTGCGCCTCATCAGGTGCTCGCGAGGATTGTGCACGCGGGCACCAGGACCAAACAGGCCCTGGTGGACGACAAAAACATGCAACATTTTGAAAGGTTTCACCATGGCAACCGGAACTGTTAAATGGTTCAACGCCGAAAAGGGCTTCGGCTTCATCGCACCCGACGACGGCTCCGCCGACGTCTTTGTCCACTACTCCGAAATTCAGGGCTCCGGCTTCCGCACCCTCGAAGAAAACCAGCAGGTCGAGTTCGAGGTCGGCGAAGGCGCCAAGGGCCCACAGGCCCAGCAGGTTCGCGCCCTCTAAAACAGCGCGAATCCCCCGGACGGTACACCCGCCCGGGGGAAATTTTTATGCCTACACCGCACTAATTCCGCGGCGAATATCAGAACGCTCGAAGATCTGGTTCTGCAGCTTCTGAATCACAAACCCCACAAGCGAACCCAGCACCACACCCAGCACCATGCCCAGAAGCGGGTACTGCTGCAGGAGCGTGCCACCCAAATACCCCATGCCGACACTCAGGCAGGCCCACAGGATCACGCCGATGGTGTCGAAAAAGAAGAACTTAAACCAGTTGTAACGCACCGACCCCAGCACAATCGTGGCCACCCAACGCGCCCACGGGAGGAAACGCGCAACAATAATCATCGCGCCCGCACCCCGGTTCATGTTGGCCCGCACCCACGTAATTGCCTGGCCAGCCTTCGAATCCGGATCCAACCGATCCACCCGGTGAATCAACTTCGCGCCGAGGGCGAAACAAATATTGTCGCCAACAATCGCACCGATAATCGCCGCGATGATCACACCCCACACGTTTGGCACACCACGCGACGCGGAAAACGCACCAGCCAGATTCAACACCGTTTCAGACGGCACCACCGGCGCCAACGCATCCGAAACGATCAGCAACACGACGAGTGGGTAAAAGATCGGCAACCCCATCAACGTATGCAAAAACTCAATGAGTGAATCGACCACGCTGCGTCCTCCTTTCCACCCCAACAACTCCGCGCCAGGGCACCAACGCAGTGTAATGCCAGGGGCGAGAAAATCCCCCGTCCGTATAACCATGTGCTAGTTGTCTGATAAGAATGAGGAAGTTTTACCGCTCATACGCTTAGTGGGAATCGAGGAAAGGTCAGCGTGACTGCAAACGGCAAGACTCTCGTGATCGTGGAGTCCGCGACAAAGGCGAAGAAGATACAGAAGTATCTCGGCGACGATTACATCGTGGAAGCATCGGTGGGCCACATCCGTGACCTGCCGGGCCGCGCCGCCGACATCCCCGCGAAGTACAAAAACGAGCCGTGGGCAAAACTCGGCGTCAACCCGGAGAAGGGCTTCGACCCGATCTACGTCGTGTCCGCCGACAAGAAAAAGAAGGTCACCGACCTGCGCGCCAAGCTCAAGCAGGCCGACAAACTCCTGCTGGCAACAGACCCGGACCGCGAAGGTGAAGCGATCGCGTGGCACCTGCTTGAAACACTCAAGCCCAAGGTGCCGGTAGAGCGCATGGTGTTCAACGAGATCACCGAATCTGCCATCCGCGAAGCCGCCGAAAACACCCGCGAACTCGACATGGATCTTGTCGACGCCCAAGAGACCCGCCGCATCCTCGACCGCCTCTACGGCTACGAAGTTTCCCCCGTGCTGTGGAAGAAAGTCATGCCGCGACTGTCCGCCGGCCGCGTCCAATCCGTGGCTACCCGCGTCATCGTCGAGCGTGAACGCGAGCGCATGGCGTTCATCGCCGCCAAATACTGGGACTTGGTTGCTTCGCTCGCCCACTCCTCCGAAGAATTTGACGCCAAACTCGTCTCCCTCGACGGCAAGCGCATCGCCCAGGGCCGCGACTTCAATGATCGGGGAGAGTTGGTGTCGGATGCGGTGGTCGTCGATAAGCAAAAGGCGCATTCGCTTGTCGACGACCTCGGCACCGCACCGATGCACGTCACCGCAGTGGAAGAAAAGCCCTACTCGCGCAAACCCTACGCACCGTTCATGACCTCGACGCTGCAGCAAGAAGCCGGCCGCAAACTCCACTTCACCTCCGCGCGCACCATGCGCATCGCGCAACGCCTGTACGAAAACGGCCACATCACCTACATGCGTACAGACTCCACCTCCCTGTCCAAGCAGGGCCTGGACGCCGCACGCGCCGCAGCACGCGAGCTCTACGGTGCCGACTACGTCTCCGCCAAGCCGCGCGTCTACGACCGCAAGGTGAAAAACTCCCAGGAAGCCCACGAGGCGATCCGCCCCGCCGGCGAACGCTTCGCCACCCCCGGACAGTTGGCAGGCGCGCTGGACGCCGAAGAGTTCAAGCTCTACGAACTGATCTGGCAGCGCACCGTCGCCTCCCAAATGGAAGACGCACGCGGCAACTCCACCAAGATCACCATCGCCGCCGACGCCGCCGGTGAGGCTTGCGAGTTCACTGCAACCGGCCGCACCGTCACCTTCCCCGGCTGGCTGCGCGCCTACTCCGACCGCCAGTCCAACGAAACCCGCCTGCCGCAACTGGCCAAGGGCGACGAACTGACCACCAAGTCCGTCACCGCGGACGGCCACACCACCAACCCGCCTGCGCGCTACAACGAAGCGTCGCTGGTGAAGAAGATGGAAGAACTCGGCATCGGCCGCCCGTCCACCTACGCGTCGATCATTAAGACGATCCAGGACCGCGGCTACGTTGTCGTCCGCGGCAACGCACTCGTGCCGTCCTGGGTGGCGTTCTCCGTCGTCGGGCTGTTGGAAAACAACTTCGACGCGCTCGTGGACTACGACTTCACCTCCTCCATGGAGGACGAACTCGACGAAATCGCCCACGGCAACCAAGACCGCACCAAGTGGCTCACCGGCTTCTACTTCGGCGACGCCGACGCCCGCGAGTCCATGGCGCAAGCCCTCGCACGCCGCGGCGGGCTGAAGCACATGATCGAGAACAACCTCGAATCCATCGACGCGCGCGCCGCGAACTCGCTGACACTTTTCGACGACTCCGAAGGCCGCCCCGTCGTCGTCCGCGTCGGCCGCTACGGCCCCTACATCGAGCGCGTCGTCGGTAAGACCGCCGAAGGCGAGCCCGAATACCAGCGCGCCAACCTGCCCGAATCCGCAACCCCGGACGAAATCACACTCGAGATGGCCGAGAAGCTCTTCGCCACCCCGCAGTCCGGCCGCGAACTGGGGGAGAACCCCGCCAATGGGCGTGTGGTCGTCGCAAAGGAAGGGCGCTTCGGCCCATATGTCACCGAGCTCGTGCGTGACGACGAACGCACCACCGCCGAAGCCCGCGCCGAAGAAATCATCGCCGCTGAGCGCGCCGAAGAGGACAAACAGCGCGCCGAAGAAGGCAAACGCGCCAAGAACTGGGAAACCAAAACCGCCGCCGCTCAAAAAGAAAAGCGCATGGCGCAGCTGGTCGACGAGCAGCTAAAGCCCGCCACCGCCTCCCTGTTCGCGTCGATGGAACCAGCAACGGTCACGCTCGAGGAAGCACTGAAACTGCTGTCGCTGCCGCGCGAAGTCGGCGTCGACCCCGCCGACGGCGAAGTCATCACCGCCCAAAACGGCCGCTACGGCCCATACCTGAAGAAGGGCAGCGACTCGCGCTCGCTCGCGTCCGAAGACCAGATCTTCTCCATCACCTTGGAAGAAGCCCGCCGCATCTACGCCGAACCGAAACGCCGCGGCCGCGCCGCCGCCAAGCCACCGCTGAAGATGCTTGGCGACAACGACGTCTCCGGCAAACCCATGACCGTCAAAGACGGCCGCTTCGGCCCATACGTCACCGACGGCGAAACCAACGCGTCGCTGCAACGCGGCGACACGCCAGAGACGATGACGGACCAGCGCGCCAACGAACTGCTCTCCGCGCGCCGCGCCCGTGAAGCCGAAGACGGCGGCAAGAAAGCCACCAAGAAAAAGGCGACAAAGAAGAAGGCAACCAAGCGCGTGACCAAGCCGAAGCAGACCACAAAACGCGTGGTCAAAGCTCGCAAGCGCTAGGGATTGCACAATATAGTGGACAATTCCTTTACAAGGGTTGTGCTGTGCGCTTAGCGTGCATGGCATGACATTTAGCGAGATTCTCGAGGCCCTGGCGCACGCCGACATCAGCGTGCTCGCCGGTTTCGACGAGTCCGCGCCCGCCTTCGCCGCCCTCGACCCCGCCCTGAAACGTAAGTGGGCGCAGGCGCACGCCACCTACTTCGGCGCGACGAAGTTCACCCGCAAACAAGCCGACGCGCGCCGCTTGGCCGCCGGGATGCCGCTCGACCAGATCTGTCTGCTCGAGCGAAAACTCGCCGCCGTCGCCGACCTTGCCGAGCGCTGGCGCCTCCGCCTCGAACTGTTGCGCTTCCGGGGCTCCTACAAAGCGCTGTCGCGGCGTATCGACGACACCATCACCACCCCGAAACCCACCCCCAAGAAGCAGTGCCGCTTCTCCAAATCGCGCGCTGGGATGCGCAACATGTCGCTGACCTACTCCGAGCGCGACATCGCCGATTTGGAGCACCTGCTGCGTTCGCTTATCGACCCGTCGCTGCCCGCCGCCGAGCAAATGGCCGACGCGTTGGTGAGCCTGCTGCGCGGCGCTGGCGGTGCTGATGGTGTCGGCGGGGTTGGCGCCGGCGCTGGGATTGCTGGTGTCGGTATGCCCTACGCCGCCCCGCGCCCCATCATCCTGGTGCCGCTGCCGGAGTGGACCCGCATCCAGTCCGGCCACGGCGACGAAGTGGAGCTCATCCTTACCGATGGCACCACCATGACCGGCGCCGAATTCCTCGCCCGCGAGTTCGGCGCCGACCTGGAGGTTGCCGCGTTCCACCCTGCAGAGGGGGCGGTGAACCTCTACCGGGCGAAGCGCTTTGCTAACGACAAGCAGCGCACGTTGGCGTCGATGATGTCGCCGACCTGCCCGGTACCCGGCTGCCGTCACGGAGCCGATCACTGCGAAATCCACCACATCACCGCCTGGCGGCACGGCGGGGAAACCAACCTGGCCAACCTCGTACCCCTGTGCAGTTACCACAACGGCACGAACGACGACGACCCGTGGATCGTCAGACGAGGCCGAATATGCATCCGCGACGGCATCCCAGTGTGGGTGTCACCCAACGGATACGAAGTGCCGAACGACACCCCCGGAGCCATGCAGCTCCTGTTCGGAAACAACTGACCGGGCGCGATTGAGCGCGCCCGCAGGCCTGAGTTCTGCCGCGCTGCGCTGGGCCGGGGCTGCTGCCGCGCCGCGCTGCGCTGGGCCGGGGCTGCTGCCGTGCTGGGTCCTATGAGCGGTCCGCCATTGTGGAGCGCACCGGGCGCGCCAACTGCGTCATCTTGTTGCGCCCGCGCAACTCCACCGACTTCATCAGCGTCCAGCGCTGCTGCTCAACCTCGTTCGCCGCGCGCAGGGTCGCGGCGTTGGTCAGCACCATGCCCGGAGTGTCCTTCGCCAGGTCGGTGAGGCGGGCGGCGCCGTTGACGGCGTCACCGATCACGGTGTACTCGAAACGATCCTTGCCGCCGATGTGGCCAGCGACCACGTGGCCCGAGGCGACACCGATGCCGGCCTTCAGTTCGAAGCCGTCCAGGCCGCGCTGGATTTCGCGGGCGGCTTGGAGGGCGTGCGAGGCGGCGTCGTGAAGCGAAACTGGCGCTCCGAACACTGCAAGCGCCGCATCGCCCTGGAACTTATTAATCACGCCCTTGTTGCGGTGCACCACCTCAACGACAACCTCGAAGAATTCGTTGAGTGCCTCCACGACCTCCTCGGGGGTGTGCTGGACGGTGTAGGTGGTGGAGCCGACGACGTCGATAAACAGCACCGCGACCCTGCGTTCCTCGCCGCCGAGTTGCGGGCGCTCCTCAAGCGCCTTCTGTGCGACCTCAGCACCGACGTACTTGGCAAACACGTCGCGAACACGCTGGCGGTCCTGCAGACCCCGCATCATCTCGTTAAAGCCAGCTTGGAGGACACCGATCTCGGAGCCGTCGTAAATGTCCACCTGCGTGTCGCCCTCACCGCGGCGCACACGGTTGATGGCGACCTGCAGCTCCTTAATCGGATCGACGACGATCACCGTCGCAAACGACGTCCCCACAAACCCCGTGAAAATACCTGCTGCGATCAGCGCCACGATCGCCGCCGTCATCTCACCCGGGGTGTCCCGGAAGTAGCCGACGCGCTGTGCCACAGCCAGCAGCAGTACCCCGACCATCGGCACGGCGGAGGTGGTGAACCACGTCAGCATCAACCGAGACGCGATCGGCGGCTGGAGCGTCGAATCCTCGAACCGCCGCGCCAGCGCCGACGCCGCAATCGGACGCACGAGACGCTCCGCCTGCAGATACGTGAGCACCGACACCACAAAACACGTCAGGATGGTGGTGGCGAGGACGACGATGCCCAGGGGGACGTCGACAAGCAACGTGCGCACCGTGACAATCGCAATGCCCAACCCCCACACCGCAACAACGATGATCGTCTGCAACACCGGCAAACGCATCACCAAATGCCGCACCATGTTCGGATCATGATCATCCGGGCGCCGCTGCCACTCCAGCACCGGCCGGAACAGGAAAAACGTGACGATCATGCCGAGCACAACAGCGATCGCCGCATACAACACCCCGATAAACCCAAGCTGGCCGTTGAGACCTAACTCGTTGACGGCATCCATCGGGATGAGGAAGCGCACAAACAACATGCAGCCCACGGCGCCGAGCAGGTTGGTGCCCAGCACCGTCGCGGCATAGAGAGGCCACGACGTGCCCCAAAGCCACTGCAGCTCGCGCCAGATACGTTCCATGGTCTATCACCTTAGCGCGCGGGTACTCTGGTCACCTGTGACTACCCGCAGCGTTAGTGAGCGTTTGGCTGGCACCCCGGCGGTGCGCGACATCATATTGTCGGCGGCTGCCACGGCGAGGGGGCAGGGGGATGCGTATGCGATGACGCATGCGTGGTTGTTTACGGGCCCTCCGGGCTCGGGGCGGTCGAATGCGGCGTTGGCGTTTGCGGCGGCGTTGATGTGTGAGAACCCGGACGAGATTGGGTGTGGGCGGTGTAAGGGCTGCCGTGATGCGTTGGCGGGGTCGCATACGGATTTGGTGCATGTGGTGCCGCATACGTCGACGATCAAGGTGGATTTTGTGCGTGATGAGATCGTCGCAAAGGCAGCTCGCTTACCGACGGTCGCCCCCTGGCGCGTTGTCATCATCGAAAACGCGGACCGCCTGGCCACGTCGATCACCACCGCGCCGGCTGACGCGCTGTTGAAGACGGTGGAGGAGCCGCCGGAGCGCACTGTGATCATTATGTGTGCCCCGTCGACGGATCCGCAGGACTTTTCGCAGACGCTGCGTTCGCGCTGCCGGCATGTGTATGTGCCGTCGCCGTCGGAGGATGAGTTGGTGCGCATTCTCGTCGAGGAGGAGGGGGCGTCGGAGCATGATGCGCGCCTGGCGGCGGTGTCGTCGCTACGCCATATTGGCCGGGCGCGGTTGTTGGTGCGTTCGGAGGCGATTCAGCAGCGTCGCGCGATGGCGATCAACTTGGCCGAGTTGGTGTTTCACGGCCCGCAGGCGTTTCAGGCGGTGGGGTCGTTGCTGAAGGCGGCGGAGAAGGAGGCCATCGAGGCGCATAAAGCTGACGACGAAGCCGAGCGCGCCAAGCTCGAAAACGCCCTCGGTATGGGTGCGAAGGGGAAGGGGGCGGCGAAGGCGCTGCGGTCGGTGGCGTCGTCGGTGCGTCAGTTGGAAGAGGAGCAGAAGCGTCGTGGCACGCGCCGCAAGCGCGACATGTTGGATTTGGTTCTGGTGGACTTGGCGGGGGTGTACCGGGATGCGATGGTGGTGCAGTCGGGCGCCGATGTTGGTCTGACGCACCCGGATTTTGAGGGGCTCGCGCGTGAGATTGCCGGCCAGGTGTCGGCGGAGGGGCTCGTGGAGTGCCTCGAGGCGATCGGCCAGTGTCGTGAGCGCCTGGACCAGAACGTGACTCCGGCGGTGGCGTTCAACGGCATGATTGGCCGCATAAGGCTCGCGTGCAACGTGTCTTAACCTGCGGGTTTCGCAGGTCGCGTCCGCTAGGTTAAGCTGTCTTCCCGGTGCAGCATTGCTGCCCGGCCACCTTAGCTCAGTCGGCAGAGCGTCTCACTCGTAATGAGAAGGTCGCGAGTTCGATTCTCGCAGGTGGCTCGCACAAAAGCCCAGGTAAAACGGTGTTTTACCTGGGCTTTCTTTTCGTTTCGCGCGCGCCGGGTTGTCGCTTAACCCACACTGCACAGCTCGGGATACAAAGGGTCTGGCCCTAGGTGCACAAAGACCCCGCACTAGGCGGGGTCTCCGGCAATGTGGAGTTGCACACGACGTGCAATCTCTACGCTTCGAACAGTAATGGAAGCCATTGGTTGGCACAAGAGGTGCGAGCCTGGGTGGCTCAATTTTTTTGCCCTAGCCCGGGCAGGAAGCGCGGTACGACTTTGCCGACGGCGTTGCGCGGCAGCTTGTCGACGAAGTGCACGTCCCGGGGGATCGAGTGATCGGCCAAGCGCGAGCGCACCCAGTCGCGGACGGCTTCCTCGGTGATTTCGGCGGTTTTGACGACCCAGACGGCGATGCGTTTGAAGGTGTCGTCGTCGTCGACGCCGTGGGCGTAGACCTCGCCGATGCCGGGCATGTCTTCGAGGACTTCCACCACGGATTGGGGGTGGACGTTTTCGCCGCCGACGATGATCATGTCGTCGCTGCGTGATTGCACGTGGAGGTAGCCGTCGGCGTCGATGTAGCCGAGGTCGCCCATTTCGATGAGCCCGTCGATTTCGACGGTGGGGGTGTTCGGGTTGGTGTAGCCGCGCAGGGCGGTTTCGTTGTGGAGGAAGATGCGGCCGGTTTGGCCGGTGGGGGCTTCGCGGCCGTTGTCATCGTAAATTTTGAGCACGGTGCCGGGCGCAATTTTGCCGACGGTGGTGGGGTCTGCCTGCATTTGTTCGGGGGAGGCGGCGGCGGCGAGGGCGAGTTCGGTGGAGCCGTAGATGTTGGCCAGGATGGGGCCGAAGCGTTCGGTGGTGTGGCGCAGTAGTGACGGGGTGACGGCGTTGCCGGCGGTGGCGAGGTAGCGCAGCGACGAGGTGTCGTAGTTTTCGTCGAGGTCCAGCATGTGTTTGAAGAAGATCGGCGAGGAGATGAGGCCGTCGCAGCGGAATGCTTCGATTTGGCGGAAGCAGTTTTCCGGGTCGAATTCGCGTTGCGTCACGATGGTGGAGCGGGTCGCCAGCGCGACTTGCAGGGCAGACCAGCCCCAGGTGTGGAAGATGGAGGCGGTGAGTTGGATGGTGTCGCCGGCGCGCCAGGGGATGGCTTCGAGGTATCCGGCGACCACGAATGGCAGGCGTGGTTCGGGGCGCACGATGCCTTTGGGGATGCCGGTGGTGCCGGAGCTCATCAGGACGAGGTTGCCGTGTTTGGGCCAGAGGGGCAGTCGCTTATCGACGACCCCTTTCACCACCACGTCCTCATACGCGCGCACCACGGGTATGTGGGGGATGTCGTTGGGGATGCGGTCGGCGAACTCGTCGTCGATAAAGAGGATGTTGATGTCGTTTTCGGCGATGATGCCGCGCAGTTGCTCGGTGGAGGAGCCGATGTTGAGTAGGAAGATGTGGCCTCCGGTGTAGCCCTTGGCGCCAAGCGGCAGGACGATGCCGCGGCCGTTGCGGGCCATGACGCCGATGCGTAGTTCGTCGAGGCCGCGCTCTTCTTTCTGGGCCAGCAGCCACTTGGCTACGGTGCGGGAGTCTTCGCGCAGTTGGCGGTAGGTCAGCGCCCCGGTGTCGTCGATAAGAGCGAGGCGATCGGGCACTGCTGCGGCGCCTTGTTCGATTTCGCGGGCGGTGGTGAACCAGTAGCGCGCGAGATTCGGGATGAGTGCGAGCGCTGCGCGGGGGCCGCCTTCGGCGCTGATGATGCCGGCGCGTGTAACGGCGGGCACGAATCGCGCGAAAGACTTCAGTAAGAACAGCGGACGATGGGTGGGACGCATGAGGATAATGTAGCCTACCGATACGTAAGTGTCTCGCGTGAAAGGATTTTCGTGTCTGTTTTCCGACGTCTCGCAGCCGCCTTTGTGGCCGCTGCCGCCCTCGTCGCCCCACTGACCCCGGCCGCCCACGCGCAGGAGCGCAACATGGTCATCTTCGGCGACTCCGTTATTTCCGACCCCAACATGGGCCAGTGGGCCGCCGGCAAACTCGGCCTCGACCCGCGCGGGCGCTCCGACAACGGCACCTGGTGCCCGACCTCCGCCACGAACTGGGGCAAGCGCTCCGCCGCGAAACTCGGCCTGCCTGCGCGTGACTACTCCTGCACCGGCGTGGTCACCATTTCGAAGGGGCCGGGCTTCTTCCAGCAGGTTGACCGCGCCATCGCGGACCGCGGCCTGTCGCCAGCAACCGCACGCGTGATCATCTCCGTCGGGTTCAACGACACGTACAACAACAATTCGCGCCCCGACGCCGACATCCGCCGCGACTTCACCCGCTACATGGTTCCGCAGATCAACCGCATCCGCGCCGCCGCCCCGAACGCGCGCATCCAGATCGTCGGCTACCCGAAGGTCACTGCCGGCGACCGCGTGTGCCTGTTCCACATCGCCCCGAATGCCTCCGATTGGACGCGCTTCCAGGAAGTTCAGCGTTGGGAGAACCTCGCCCAGTGGATGCAGGTCGACGCCGCCCGCGCCGCCCGCGTCGAATTCCTGGACCTGAAACCGTCCACGATGAACAACAACATGTGCGCCCCGGATAACCAGCGCATGTGGGCTGGCCTGGTCGATTTCTACGGCGGGCCGGGTAACCTGCCGATCCACGTGAACCAGCGTGGCCACGAGCACGTGGCAAATATCATCGCCCGCTCCTAGTCTGGGAGGGCATGACACAGACTGTTCAAGGAGTAATCGCCCGCGAAAAGGGCGCGCCCGTCGAGGTTGTGGACATTGTGATCCCCGACCCCGGCCCAAACGATGTCGTGGTCAAGGTTCAGGCCACCGGTGTGTGCCACACGGACCTTGCCTACCGCGACGGTGATATTGCAGACGAGTTCCCGTTCCTGCTCGGCCACGAAACGGCTGGCGTCGTGGAGACGGTCGGCGAAGATGTCACCCACGTCGAGCCCGGCGATTTCGTCGTGCTGAACTGGCGTGCAGTCTGCGGCGAGTGCCGCGCCTGCCGCAAGGGGGACACGAAGAATTGTTTCAACACCCACAACGCGTCCCAGCGCATGACGCTTGTCGACGACACCCCGCTCACCCCAGCCTTAGGCATCGGCTCCTTCGCCGAGAAGACCCTCGTGCACGAGAAGCAGTGCACCAAGGTGGATCCGGAAGCCGACCCGGCCGCGGCGGGCCTGCTCGGCTGCGGCATCATGGCCGGCCTGGGCGCCGCCGTGAACACCGGTGAGGTGCAGCGCGGCGAGTCCGTCGTCGTGTTCGGCCTCGGCGGTGTTGGTCTTGCGGCCGTGGCGGGTGCTGCGCTGGCGGGGGCGTCGACGGTGGTTGCGGTGGACGTCGATAAGCGAAAGTGCGATGCCGCGACCGAGAAGTTCGGCGCAACCCACGCCATCTGCTCCAAGGATATGAGCGAAGACGACGTCATCGAGGCCGTGCGCGACCTCACCGGCGGCTTCGGCGCGGATGTGGCCATCGACGCCGTGGGCATCCAGCCCACCTGGCGCCAGGCGTTCTACTCGCGCGACCTCGCCGGCCGCATGGTCATGGTCGGCGTGCCCAACCAGACCGACCACGTGGACATCCCCGCGATCGACCTGTACGCCCGAGGCGGCTCCATCAAGCCGGCCTGGTACGGCGACTGCCTGCCGGAGCGCGACTTCCCCACATACGTTGAGTTGTACAAGCAGGGACGGTTCCCGCTCGGCGAGTTCGTCTCCGAACGCATTGGTGTGGGCGACATCGAAGAATCGTTTGAAAAGATGAAGCGCGGCGACGTGCTGCGAAGCGTAGTGGAGTTCTAAATGCGTATCGACAACGTCATCACATCCGGCCTGTTCAAACTCGACGGCGGCGAATGGGAGGTGGACAACAACGTCTGGATCGTCGGCGACGACTCCGAGGTCTACATCATCGACGCCGCCCACAACGCCCAGGCCATCGCCGACGCCGTGGGCAACCGTCGCGTCAAGGGCATCCTGGCCACCCACGGCCACTCCGACCACATCGACGCCGCCCCCGAACTGTCCCGTCTCGTGAACGCCCCGGTGTACCTGCATCCCACCGACGGGTTCCTCTGGCAGCGCGAGAACCCAGGCGCGCACTACCGCCCGCTTCTCGACGGCGCCACCTTCGACATCGCCGGCACCGAACTACGCGTCATGTCCACCCCCGGCCACTCGCCGGGCTCCGTGGTCATCTACGCCGAGGAAGCCGGCGAACTCTTCTCCGGCGACACCTTGTTCCAGGGCGGGCCGGGCGCGACGGGACGATCCTTCTCGTCGTTTGACACCATCATCCACTCCCTGCAGAAGTCCGTCCTGGACCTGCCGCCGGAGACGGTCGTGCGCACCGGCCACGGCGACCACACCACGATTGGCGACGAAGCCCCGCACCTGGAGGAGTGGATCCGCCGCGGGTTCTAATCCCGCTCCGGCGCTGCGCCCGGCGCTGTGCCTGTCGCAGCGCCCGCTGCGCTACCCGGCGCTGTGTCGGGCGCCTCGGCGTTTTGTAGCGCCACCGCCCGGGCGAGGCGCGCGTAGCGCAGTTCCTGTTCGCGGAAGCGGGTCCAGGTGGAGATCGTCGTAAAGAAAAATGCGATGACCAGCAGGTAAAGCATCAGGTCCGTGCCGCGGTCCACGCCGAGCCAGTTGGCCAGCACGGTCACATCGTCGGGGCGAACGATCGCCCACACGGCGGCGAGGATCATCAGCACGAAACCCAACTTCACCCACGCCTTCGCGTTCGCCTTGCGGCGGTTAGCGAAGAAGAACCACGCCAGCGCCACAATGGCCAGCAGTAACAACGCCTGAATCATGGCAGCCTCCTTGCCACGAGCCCATCCGCGAGGATGTTCACCCCGTTGATCAACGATTGCCCCTTGGACATGGAGTATTCGGTGTAGAGAATATCCACCGGCTCTTCGTCGACGCGCCAGCCGAACTTCTCGATCATCGCGACGATCTCCGAGGCGTGCGACATCCCGTTCATGCGGATGTTCATCTCGTCGGCGACCTTCTTGTTAAACGCGCGCAGCCCGTTGTGCGCATCCGACAGGCCGAGTTTGCGGGTGCGCGGCGACAGCATCACCACCGTTTTCAGCACGACGCGCTTAATCCACGGCACCTGCGAGTTGTCTTGGCCCGCAAACCGCGTACCGACGACAATATCCAGCGGCTCCGTCCGCAACCGCTCAACCATGCGCGCCACGTCCTTGACCTGGTGCTGGCCGTCGGCGTCGAAGGTGACAAAGTACTTCGCGCCGGGCTGCGCACGCGCGTACTCCACGCCGGTCTGGATCGCTGCACCTTGGCCGAGGTTCACCGGGTGGTTGACCAGGTGGGCGCCGGCGGCGCGGATTTGTTCGGCGGAGTTGTCGTGGGATCCGTCGTTGACGGCGACGATGTTGGGGAAGGTTTCGCGGGCGTGGCTGAGCACGTCGAAAATGACCGTGCCCTCGTTGTAACAAGGCACGATCAGCCAAGTGTCTGAAAATCCGGTCATGTCGCTTAAAGAGGTTACTCGCCGCGGTGGAAGAGCACGGAGTAGACGCGCTTAGTTAGCCCGATGGGCAGGGCGCGGTACAGGTTGCGCACGGCGAGGTTCACCAGCGCGCGCGGCCGCGAGATCAGCCCGTATTCGACGAGGTTGGCCTGCATAATGCGCTCGGCGCGTCGGGTGTCGGCGCTGGCGCGGCGTCGCAGCTGGTCGTCGGTGACGCGGAAGTAGGTCAGTGGCTCGTCGAGGTTGGCCAGGGTGTGGCCGGCGGCGATGAGCCGGGCCCACAGGTCGTAGTCCTCCATGAACGGCACGTGCTGGTAGCCGCCGACGGCGTTGACGGCGTCGGTGCGGAAGGTGACCGCGGGGTGGTTGAGCGGGGAGTTGATTTTCACGTACGCGTTCGGATCCCGCGGCAGTGCGCGGATGGTGCCGCGGTCGCCGGGGGTGTGTTCGAACTCTTCCATAGCGCTGCCGAGTGCGGCCACGTCCGGGTGCGCCTCCAGGTACGCGAGCTGTTTGGCGAAGCGCTCCGGTTTGGCGGCGTCGTCGGAGTCGATGCGTGCGGTGTAGGTGGCGTTGATCGTCGCTAAGCCTGCGTTGAGCGCCCGGCCTAGGCCGACGTTTTCGGGTAGTTCGACCACGCGAGCGCCATGCTTTTCGACGACCCCACGCACCGCCCCCGACACCTCCCCGTCAAAGACCACCACAACCTCGTCGGCGGGGCGCGTCTGGGCGTCGAGGGAGTTCAGCGTGAGTTCGAGTTCGGCGGCGTCGGTGGCGTGGTAGACGCTCATGAGGGCGGAAAGGGTGGGCATTAGGCCTCCTCGGCGGCGTCGATAAGGTAGCGGCCGTAGCCGGATTTGAGCACGGCCTCACCGAGCGCGCGCAGCTGGGCGGCGTCGATGAAGCCTTCACGGTAGGCGGCGACCTCCGGCGAACCGATGACGGTGCCGGTGCGTTTTTGCAGCACTTCGACGTAGGAGCTGGCCTCGCTCATCGAATCGATCGTGCCGGTATCCAGCCACACATCCCCGCGGTGCAGGCGGTGCACCTTCAGGTCGCCGCGCTTGAGGTAGGCCTCGTTAACCGAGGTGATTTCCAACTCGCCGCGCGCCGAGGGGGTGATGTTCTTGGCGATCTCCACCACGTCGTTGTCGTAGAAGTACAACCCCACGACCGCGAAGTTCGACTTCGGTTGGGTCGGTTTCTCCTCGATGGACAGGGCGGTGCCGTCCGCGTCGAAATCCACCACGCCGTAGCGCTGCGGGTCCGACACCTCGTAGGCGAAGATCGCCCCGCCCTCAATCTCACGTACCTGGCCGAGCGCTTCCAGGATGCCGGCGCCGTCGAAGATGTTGTCGCCAAGCACCAGGGCGACGGCGTCGTCGCCAATAAAATCCTCGCCGATCAGAAACGCTTGGGCGAGGCCTTCCGGCTTCGGCTGTTCGGCGTAGTGGAGCATGATGCCGAGGTGGGAGCCGTCGCCAAGCAAACGCTCGAAATTCGCGCGATCCTCCGGCGTCGTAATGATCAGAATCTCCCGAATACCCGCGCTGATCAGCGTGGAGAGCGGGTAGTAGATCATCGGCTTGTCGTAAATCGGCATCAACTGCTTCGAGATGCCCTGTGTAATCGGGTACAGCCGCGTACCCGATCCGCCCGCCAGAATGATGCCTTTCATAGCCCCGAAGTCTAGTGGGCAGCCAACTTCCCACTAACTTCCCATGTTGGTAAGTAGTTGGGAAGTTGATTGGGAAGCTCTACTTCGTAAGCCGGTACCGCTGTTTCGGGCTTCGAGAAGGCTCAGTGCGTTCAACTCGCCCTTCTTCCATCAGCTGATTCAAAGCCAACTGGATTGCGCTGCGACTTCTCCCCGTTGCATTTCTTAGTTCAGTGCTTGACCAGGAATGTTGTTCATCGAAAAGTCGGAGAACCTGTTGGTAAGCCGTTTCATGAGTTTCTTCAGCAGCGACTTTCCTCTTATGAAAAGTCACAGAGAAATGCGTGAGAGAATTACTGAAAACAGGAGGCGGCATAAGCGCATCAGCGGTCGCTCGCGTCATCGTCGCGATACCCGTACCTCTATTTTCAGCGACGAGACCCCCGTCATCGAAATGAAGGTCTTCCAAAAAAGTTGCTAGCTGTTGGTTTCTCGTAGAAGACGCACCAGGGGTTCCCAAATTCTCCTTAGTAACACCGCCGTAAAGTCCGCCAGGATTAGATATGACTAGCCTGTCCACGAACATGTCGATCTGTACTGGTGTGCCGAGTGCAGTCGGGGAATAATCGCGATGCATAAGTGCGTTGACGAGTGCCTCGCGAACTGCGATTTGAGGATAGTCCGGTAAATCTCGGCGGAAAACTCCTTCTATAAGACCAGCAGTTCGCATATTTTTCTCAACTAGGCGGACACCTTCGTCTACCAGCTCGGGGATAGGGCCTCTAAGTCGCGCACTATCCAGCAGTCGAATTCCTTCTCCTACCTCGCCTTTTTCGGCACCTGGATAGAGGGCGAAAGTGACTGTCAGTCGTGGATAGAATTCTTGAGGAAAGTCGCCCATTGCTAACAGTGCTGCGAAGGTAGGGGAGTCGCCTTGGAGCACTTGAAGCCGTCGGAGCGCGATGTCTTCCCCGTCCTTAAAGGTCTTCGGACGTGAATTGCGTTGTTGCTGAAGGTAGGACCGAAGAATATTTTCATCTAAGTCGGTTAAGCGTGCTTCTTCGACGGGAGTGCGATCCCAGCGTGGTTGGTGGCTTTCCTCGCGCAATCGATCCACTTCATACGCGGTAAGGCGATGTTCGCTTTCGCCTAAACGGATATAGCTGCCACCGTAGGGCCCACGTGCGGTGATATAACACGGTTTATCAAACGGAGCCATTTCTTTGAAATGTGCAACGACGACACTGGAACCTTCGAATGGCATGACTTCGACCGTTGGACGGACTGGCGGAGTGAGCTTCTCACAAAATGAATTTAGAGAGTCTTGAGTTTTCCGGGAATCGAAGTTGGGAACCGGGGTGAAACCCGATTCTTCGTCGATTCCAAAAATGATGATTCCGCCGTCTTTGTTAGAAAAAGCACTGAGTGTTTCCAACATGTTTTTGCCGGCGCCGGATTTAACTTCTACGTGCTGCTGTTCAGTACCGATTATGCGGAGTTTGTCTAGCAGCTGAGCAAGATCGACCGGCAACATGCCACCAACTTACCAATCAACTTCCCATGTTGGTAAGTAGTTGGGAAGTTGATTGGTAAGTTGCCTGCGACCTCAGTTAGCGCAGGCCCGGGATCTGGAGACCCAACTGTGGTGCGAAAGCCGCCGCGATACCGACGACTGCGAGGACAGCGGCGATCACGCCGACCACGATGCCAGCGGTGGAGGAGCCGTCTTCCTTGCTCGGCTGGCTCGCGGGCTTCGTCGGGAACGCAACCGTGGTGTTGCCTTCACCGAGGCAAGCTTCCTCAGCGTCCGCGTTGGCGTTGAGGAAGGCGTTCAGGCCCTCGAAGTACTTGCCAGCGGAGGTTTTCTCGAAGGTGGAGTAGAACTTCTCCATCTGCGCCTCGTTGCCAAGGACATCGGTGAGACCAAAGAAGAGAGCTATCAGGGCGCCAGCGAAGTTGCCTTCGATATCGCCCTCTTTCTTCCTCGCTTCGACGTAGTAATTATCCCAGTCTGTTTCCTCGGATTCGGTGCCGCCGGCGAGGTTCTGCCCATAGGCAGCTCGCGCGCGCAGCTGCAGATAAAACTCCGCGGTCGAGTCATTCATGCCTGCCAGGCGGAGCCGGTTCAGGTACGAGTCCTTGTTCAGGGCGTCGAATGCTGCGTCGAAGGCATCGACAGTCTTGTGGCCGGTGAGTGGTTGCTTGTTGGCGTCGACGAAGTCATTGCCAACGGGACGAGCGGACGGGTATGCGGCTTCGAGCGACAGGTTGATGTCGCGTGCAAACGTCGAGTCGAGTCGGCTTTCCACGCCCTGTTCCATCGATGTCAGGAAGGACTTCTCCGCCGCGGTGAAGGTCACCTTGCATTTGTTTTGGCCGAGGGGGCCGATCTGCGCTGCCTGCGCAGGCGTGACAGCGGAAAAGGCAACGGTGGTGGCAACTACAGCGGTGAGGAGGCGCGAGGTTTTCATGGAAATCTCCTGGGAACGGGGTGGGGACTTCCGTAAGTATAAGCGGGATTCACCCCCTCAGCTGGGCTATCGCATGGCGACGTAGAGCGCGAGTGCCGCCCGCCAGTTCGTCGGCGCGAACCCGGTGGCCTTGATCTTGTCCAGCGACAGAGTGGATTCGCGGGGGCGCACGGCGGCGTCGAGGCCGTACTCCTCGGTGGTGACGGGGTGGACGTCGGCGGGGTTGCCGCCCATGGCGATGTAGACGGCCATGGCGATTTCGTCGCGGCCGACGGTGTTGCCGTCGGAGGTGATGTTGTACACGCCGTATTCGGCACCGGTGCGAAGCAGGTGCGCGATGCCTTTGGCCAGGTCTTCGGCGGAGGTGGGGCGCCCGCGCTGGTCGGATACCACCTTCGGCGTGGCGCCCTTTTCGGCGAGTTGGGCCATGGTTTCCATGAAGTTGGCGCCGTCGCCGAAGACCCAGGAGGTGCGGATGACGTAGTGCTTGCGGGCGGTTTGCGCGGCGGTGTCGCCGGCGGCTTTGGAGGCTCCGTAGGCGGACAGCGGCGAGGGCACCTCGGTTTCGTCGTGGACTTCGACCGTGCCGTCGAAGATGTAGTCGGAGGAGACGTGGACGAAGGTGAGGTCGTGCTCGTCGGCAAGCCTGGCGAGTGCGGCGGGGGCGGTGGCGTTGGTGGCCCAGGCGGCGGCGCGGTCGGTTTCGGCGCCGTTGACGTCGTTGTATGCGGCGCAGTTGACTACGGCCCAGTACTCGGACCAGTCCATCGCGGGTGGCTCGGTGATGTCGAACTTGTCGCGGCCGACAAACACCGCCTCCTCGTCCGTCCAGATTGCACGCAGTGCGCGGCCGAGTTGTCCGTTGGCGCCGGTGACCAGGATGCGACGGGGTGGCAGTGGGGTGGCGTCGGCAAGCATGGGGTGTGCTTGGTCGGCGGCGGAGAGTTCGGTGGGTTCGAGCGGCCAGTCGATCTCGCGGTAGGAGCAGTAGGCGCCGCCGGGGGTGTAGCGCTGGTTGACCAGGTAGATGTATGTGGTGTCGTCTTCGAGCGCCTGGAAGCCGTTGGCTACACCGCGGGGGACGAACACGGCGGTGTCGGGTCCGATTTCGCAGGTGTAGGTCTCGCCGTAGGTGTCGGAGCCGGCGCGCATGTCTACCCATGCGCCGAAGACGCGCCCGGTGGCGACGGAGACCCATTTGTCCCAGGGTTCGGCGTGCATGCCGCGGGTGGCGCCGCGTCGGGCGTTGTAGCTCACGTTTTGTTGTCGCGGTACGAGTGCTTGGCCGGCCCAGTTTTCTTTGAACCAGCCGCGGTTGTCTTTGTGCAGTGTGAGGTCGTGGATTTCAAGTCCTGCGATCATTACTGTCCCCTTTGCGCATATTGCTTCTCGACGACACCCTTACCGTCCTCCCACCACCGACGATTCTCTCGGTACCAGTCGATGGTGTCGCGCAGGCCGGTGTCGAAGTCGTGCTTGGGTGTCCAGCCGAGTTCGGTGCGGAGTTTGGTGGCATCCATGGTGTAACGCTGGTCGTGGCCGGGCCGGTCGGCGACGTGTTCGTAGGTGCCGCCCATGATTTCGCAGATTGTTTCGATGACCTGCTTGTTTGTGGTGTGTGGCTGGTTTGCGCCGATATTATAGGTTTCGCCGAGCCGGCCGTGCTCGAGGATGGTGAGGACGGCGTCGTTGTGGTCGTCGACATGGATCCAGTCGCGCACCTGGGCGCCGGTGCCGTAGAGCTTCGCGGGTTGGCCGCACAGGATGTTGGTGATCTGGCGGGGGATGAACTTTTCTACGTGCTGGTAGGGGCCGTAGTTGTTGGAGCAGTTCGAGATCGTCGCTTTGATGCCGAAGGAGCGTACCCATGCGCGTACGAGGTGGTCGGAGCCGGCTTTGGTGGCGGAGTAGGGCGACGACGGGTTGTAGGGGGTGGTTTCGGTGAACGCGTCGTTGCCGCCGAGTTTAAGGTCGCCGAAGACTTCGTCGGTGGAGATGTGGTGGAGGCGCTTATCAAACTTGCGCACGGCTTCGAGCAGGGTGAAGGTGCCCACCACGTTGGATTGCACGAACGCACTTGGGTCCCGCAGGGAGTTGTCGTTGTGGGATTCGGCCGCGAAGTGGATGACGGCGTCGGTGCGGTTGACCAGGTCGTCGATAAGCGATTGCTCGCAAATATCGCCCTCGACGAACTCGACGCCCTCGGGGACGTTGGCGCGGTTGCCGGCGTAGGTGAGTTTGTCTACCACGATGACGCGGTAGCGCTGCGACGCCATGCGTGCGAAGTTCGACCCGATGAAACCGGCGCCGCCGGTGACCAGCAAAGATTCCATATCGCGTTACCTTACAAGGCCCGTGAGGTGCACGAGCGCACCGACAACCGGCCCGACGAACAGGGCGACGGTAACGGAGGTGGCCACGCCCCACGGCGCGATGAAGAGGACCGCGAAGGCGCTCAGGGTTGCCGCGACCCAGCCTGCCACGTAAAACGCATGCCGTTCCAGCGCGAGTACTGCCACGCCGGTGATCATGAGCATGCCCATAAACGCCGAGGCGAACGTGAGCAGCCCGAGTGTGAGGCCGGCGACGAACAGTTCCGGTTTGAACGCGATTCGCAGGATCCACGGGCCGATGAGCCACGCGGCGGCGAAGCCAACCACGCCGAGGGCGAGCACCGCGCCGATGGGGGCGGCGAGTGCCTTGTAAATACGGTCGCGGTGTTCCACGAACCGCACCACCAGCGCGGATTGGAAGCGCTGCAGCGGCACGAGCACGGGTGCGCGGGTGAGCATGACGGCATTCGAGATCGCGGCGACGGTCAGGGAGGTCTGCGGGTCGTCGGGAAACGCGGCGCTGACGGCGGTGGGGAAGCCGGTGATCAGCGCTGCGGAGGCGCCCGAGGCGGTCATGGCGGAGAGGACGCGGCGTACGAATGTGGCGCGGTCCACGTCCAGCGTGACGCGTACCGGGTCGACGGCGAGGATGACCACCCAGCTCAGGGCGCCGATGACGGTGATGATGAGGAACTCGCGAAGCCCACCGCCAAGCAGCAGCGTGAGCACGGCGAGGACCAGGCGCGCGCCGGAGTCCAACGCCACGAGTGCGGCGTAGCGCTCCCACAGCCCCGCGCCGGACAGCACGCCGGAGAGCACCGATTGGAACGCATAGGACAGCAGGCCGAACGCCAGCAGTGCGGTGGCCAGCGTCGGGTCGGAGGGGACGATCGTGCCCATGCCGAACAGGCCGAACACTGCCACGAGCGCGAGCGCCACCCCGCCGATGACCGCACCCATGCGCCACGGGTTGGCGTTGCCGCGGGTGCCGTCCTCGCGGGCGGCGGCGACGGCGCGGGTGGTTTCGTGGGTGATGCCGTCCACGATTCCGGCGCAGGCGAAGAACAACCCCCAGTAGGCCAGGAAGTACCGGTAGCCGGTTTCTACGTCCAGCGCCCAGCCGGCGACCCAGACGACGACCAGCCCGCTGATGGCGGCGAACACTGTCGCCAGCGAGAGGTGTTTCACGGGCACTCCGGCAGTTCGGCGCGCTGGACCCAGGCGTCCAGAATCCCTGTGACCTGCGCGGCGTCGGCACCGTTGCGGGCAAACGCGTCAATGAGCGTTTGCGTATCCACGATCCCGTCCGCGTTCGCAGCCACATAATCGCGCACGGTGTTGGAGAAGACGGTGTCGCCGACGCTTCGTCGTAAAGCATGCAGCGTGATCGCGCCGCGTTTGTACACGCGGTCGTCGAACATGTCGCGCGGGCCCGGATCCGCCAGGGTAAACCGCATGGGGGTGAGTTTGTCGTAGTGGGTGCGCACGGAGTCGTCGATAGGCATCTGTCCTGCGTGATCCGCCCACAGCCACTCGGCGTAGCAGGCGAAACCCTCGTTGAGCCAGATATCGCGCCAATGGCCGATGCCGAGCGAATTGCCGAACCATTGGTGCGCCAACTCGTGCGCGATCAGCCGCTCGTTGCGGCGCAGGTGGTTGATGCCGAAGATGGACAAACCGTGCGCCTCGAGCGGGATTTCCAGCGCCTCCTCGTGCACGACTACCTGGTAGTTCTCAAACGGGTATGGCCCGAAGACGGTTTCAAAGTAGTCCAGCATCGCCTGCTGCTTGTTCAGGTCGCCGGGTTGCGCGCCGGGCAGCCACGCGACGACGTTGCGGCCGAGCTCCACGCGCTGGAACTGGCCGACCTGCACCGTGGCCAGGTACGTCGGCATCGGGTGCGCGGTGGTGTTGGTTACTGCGACGTAGTCGCGGTCGGTGCGCACGTTAAACGTGTAGGTCGCCTTCTCGTCGGGGGTGTCGTTGCAGGGGAACCAGGTGGGCGCGCCGTTGGGCTGGTTGGCGGTCAGCGCGCCGTTGTCCAGTTCCTCCCAGCCGAGTTCACCCCACGCGGTGCGTCGCGGGCGGGGGTTGCCGCCGTAGCGGATGGTGAGGGTGAATTCGGTGTGGGCCGGGAGGTCGTCGTGAAGCGAGATGCGCAATTTTCCACCCGACTGGCGGAAGCGCTTGATGCCACTGCTTATCGACGACTCCACGCGCCGAACCGCAAGCCCCTCCGCCACATCCAACGTCAGGTGGTGCAGGGCTTCGGTGGTGGTCAGCGTCAACGTTGCGGTGGCGTTGAGCCGGTTGGGTCCGACGATGTAGTCGAAATCCAGGTCGTAATGCGTGACGTGGAACCCACGGTTGGGTTCCACGCCCGTGTAGTTGTCGCTGCGGCGTTTCATCGCCTGCGAAGTCTAGTCCAGCGCGGGCTTACACCCCGAGTGCCGGTGCGATAGTGGTGCGCCAGGCCTTGTCCAGGTCGTCGCGCCAGTACGGCCAGGAGTGGGTGCCCACGTTGCGCAGCTCGAAGTGCGCCGGGATGTTCAACCCGTCGAGCTTTGCCTTGAGGTCGTGGGTGCAGGTGTTGATCGCAGCCTCGATCACGCCGCCTTCTACCTGCAGCGTTGCTGCGCCGATGTGTGCGATCGGGTCCGGTGCGCCGAGGCCGATGAGGTAGCTGACCTGGTCGCTGCGCCCCGCCAGGCCGGTGCCCGCGGAGACGTAGAGCTTCAGGCCGCGCAGTTTCTCGGCGTTGAGCAGGGCGTCGTTCCAGCGGTTGTAGGGTCCGCCCATCGGTCCCCACATCATCTCCGGGGTGACGGTTTTGAAGTCCTGGGTGCCCGACGCGCGGTTCACGGTGATGCGGGCGAAGTTGTAGCCGGCTGGCGAGGACGTCGCCGCGCAGCCAGAGAACGATGCCGCCGCCTTGTACATGCCCGGGTTGTGCTGCGGCAGGACCAGCGCTGAAGTGCCCGACATGGAGAAGCCGGCGATCGCGCGGTTGCTGTTCGCGCCGAGGAGGCGTTCGATCGGGCCGGGCAGTTCCTTGGTCAGGAACGTCTCCCACTTCTGTGGGCCGTTGAGGTAGCGGGAGCGCACGTTCGGGGCGACCCAGTCGGTGTAGTACGAAAATGCGCCAGCCTGCGGGATGACCACGTTGACACCCTTGCCGGCGAAGTAATCCTTGGTGGTGTGCAGGTGGATCCAGTCCTGGTCCTGCTCCGCACCGCCTGCGCCGTTGAGCAGGTAGAGCGTCGGCGCGCCCTGGACGCGCTGGCCGGCCGGGTTGGTGGCGGGGATGACGGCAACCGGGATGTCACGGTTCATCGACGGGGAGAACACGTTGTAGGACAGGACCGTTTTGTGGTCGACCTGCTTCACCCAGGACTGCGACTTGCCGGTGTGGATGACGGTCGGCGGGTTTGCCGTGGCGTCCCACGCCTTGACCACGCCAACCGGCTGCGCCACCGCGGGAGTCGTACCGCATGCGACGGCGACGGCGGTGAGTGCTGCGAGCGCAGCTTTCTTCAAGGTCTTCATGAGGCGGGTCCCCGTTTCTGTAACGAAAGTGTGTTGCCTGACGACATTCGAAGCGTCATTGTACGGTACATACGTTAAACCTGTGGCTATTGTTACAGATGTTCCACGTTTTGAAAGGAAAGCGACATGAACCCGATCGAATCCGTCCAGCTGCAGATCAACGAGGTCCTCGGCCAGCTCATCCACTTCGGCTCCTCGACGTCCTCCACGATCGCCTACGGCCTGGGCATGTTCTAAAAGCTAGAAAAAGAGGCACCCTGTGGCAGGGTGCCTCTTTTTTGTTGCCTGCTTTTACAGGCGCGGTTACAGGCCGAGTGCCGACTTGAACACGGTCTCGTAGGAGCGCTTCAGGTCGTCGCGCCACACCGGCCAGGAATGGGTGCCCACCGGGCGCAGCTCAGCGTGAGCGACCTCCGCACCGTTGGCACGCGCCTTGACCAGGAAGTCGTGGGTGCAGGCGTTCATCGCGGCCTCGATCGCGCCGCCTTCGACCAGCAGGGTCGCGGCGTTCGCGGAACCCTTCACAAACGCGTCGGAGGAGTCCAGGCCCGCATCTTCGAGGCGCTTCCGCAACGTGCCCGGCATGTCGGTCTCCGCTGCGAGGCCGGTGCCGGTGGAGATGTACACCTTCGTGTCAGTGCCCGCCAGAGCTGGTGCGTTGACCAGGGCGTCGTAGCGGCGGTTGTAGTCCGAACCCATCGGGCCGAAGATGTACTCAGGCGTCATGACACCCGGTGCAGCACGGTCCACCGTGAGGTTGATGAAGAAGCTCGGCAGCGGACGCGACGTTGCCGGGCAGCCGGAGAACGAGCCGACGGCCTTAAACATGTTCGGGTTGTGCTCAGCGAGCAGCAGCGACGAGGTGGCGGACATAGACATGCCGATCACGCCACGGCGGTTCGGGTCAGCCTTGATGTACGGCTCGATGGCCTGCGGCAGTTCCTTGGCCAGGAACGTCGACCACATCTGCTTGCCCTTGTAAAACACGTTTTTCTCCGTCGGCGGCTCTGCAGCCCAGTCGACGTAGTACGAGAACGCGCCCTCCATCGGGATGACCACGTTCGCGCCCGAGCGACCGTAGACCTCGTGGACTTCTTCGAGTGCCTGGGAAACCCAGTCGGTGTCCTGCTCGGAGCCACCAGCGCCGTTAAGTAGGTAAACCGTCGGGGCGTTCTCGACCGTTTCGCCCTTGTCGTTGGTGGCGTAGAACACCGCGACCGGGATGTCGCGTTCCATCGACTCCGAGTGCACGCGCAGCGCTTCGTTCTTCCACACGTGCTGGTTGTCGGCCAGACGCTTGACCCAGCGCTGGTCCGCGCCGCTCATCGTCTTCGGCACCTCGCCGAGTTCCTTGATTGCCGGGTGCTGCTGCATATCCTCACCCATCGGGTTCAGCTTCGCCGCATCCTCCGAAAGCACCGTGGCGTCCGCATCCGCGTCAGCGGCTGAGTCGTCCTTCCCGTCCTTCGAGGTGAGGTCCTCGTTGGTCGTGTCCTTGCTGGAGCCCTCCGGCACCAGCTCGGACGTGGTTGGGGTGGGCTCGTTCGAGGTCGACGTTGTCGACGTTTCCGACGTGGTCGACTTCTCAGTCGGCTCGGTCGTCTCCGAGGTCGTGGTCTCGGGCAGTGTTGTATTCACTGTCGACTGGGCAGCGCTGAGGACGGCGGGGGTGTCGTCGTCAAGCGAAGATGCGTAATGGATAACGGGAACGGCACCTGCTGTAACAAGGGCGACAGCGGCTGCGGCGATGGCCGGACGCGTGAGTTTCACGGAACTGTGCTCGCTTTCCTAAAGACTTGGGGAGATCCTCCGCCACATTTTGCCAGACGGGGACGTACCATATGCATCGTGAGTAAAGAACATTTTGACGTTGTTGTCCTCGGCGCGGGCCCCGGTGGCTACGTCGCCGCCATCCGTGCAGCTCAGCTGGGTAAGAAAGTTGCTGTCATTGAGAAGCAGTACTGGGGCGGAGTCTGCCTCAACGTAGGCTGCATCCCATCCAAGGCGCTGATCAAGAACGCTGAAGTCGCTTCGATCTTCAACCACGAAGCAAAAACTTTCGGCATCAAGGGTGACGTGGAGTTTGACTACACCGACGCCCACAAGCGCTCCCGCCAGGTCTCCCAGAAGATCGTCGGCGGCGTGCACTACCTGATGAAGAAGAACAAGATCCAGGAAATCAACGGCCTGGGCTCCTTCAAGGATGCAAACACCATCGAAATCACCGAAGGCGACGACAAGGGCATGACCGTCACCTTCGACGACTGCATCATCGCCACCGGCGCCGTCGTGCGCACCCTGCCGGGCATCGAACTGTCCGAGAACGTCGTCTCCTACGAAGAGCAGATCCTCAACCCTGAGGCTCCGGAGAAGATGGTCATCGTCGGCGCAGGCGCGATCGGCATGGAGTTCGCCTACGTGCTGTCCAACTACGGCGTTGACGTCACCGTCATCGAGTACCAGGACCGCGTCCTGCCGAACGAAGACAAGGACGTCTCCAAGGAAATCGCCAAGGCGTACAAGAAGCTCGGCGTGAAGCTGCTCACCGGCCACGCCACCACCGAGGTCCGCGACAACGGCGACTCCGTCGAGGTCGACGTGAAGAAGAACGGCTCCGACAAGACCGAGACCCTCAAGGCCGATCGCGTCATGATCTCCGTCGGCTTCGCACCGCGCACCGAGGGCTACGGCCTGGAGAACACCGGCGTCGAGCTCACCGACCGTGGCGCCATTGCTATCGACGAGCGCATGCGCACCAACGTCGATCACATCTACGCCATCGGCGACGTCACCGCGAAGCTCCAGCTCGCCCACGTCGCAGAGGCACAGGGCATCATCGCCGCCGAGACCATCGCGGGTGCAGAGACCCTCGAGATCGAGGACTACATGATGACCCCGCGCGCCACCTTCTGTAACCCGCAGGTTGCCTCCATGGGTTACACCGAGGAGCAGGCCAAGGAGAAGTGGCCGGACCGCGACATCAAGGTCGCGACCTTCCCGTTCACCGCAAACGGCAAGGCAGTCGGCCTGGCTGAGACCGCTGGCTTTGGCAAGCTCGTTGCCGACGCTGAGTTCGGTGAGATCCTCGGCGCCCACCTCGTTGGCGCGAACGTTTCCGAGCTTCTGCCGGAGGTTGTGCTTGCACAGCGCTTCGATCTGACCGCTGGTGAGATCGCTCGCTCCATTCACATCCACCCGACCCTGTCTGAGGTGCTCAAGGAAGTTGCCCACGGCGTCGAAGGCCACATGATCAACCTCTAATTGATCGCCGCATAAAAAGGGGCGCGACCGCACAGGTCGCGCCCCTTTTTTATGTTGTGGTGCGGATCGTCTAGCTGCCACTAGACGATCCGCACCATATTGAACATGGGTTGCGTTATCACCTGGGAAAACGCGGGCGAGGTGCGTTGATCGTCTGGTTGTGCTGCCGAGGAAGCTAGACGATCAGCAAAAGCGGAACGCGGCGCCCCGGCTGGCGGGGTGCCGCGTGGGGTCGTCGATTAGCGAGTGCTTATGCGCCTGCGACTGCTGCTGCGAGCTTGTCCAGGGACTTGGCTAGGAAGTCGTCGTTGAACTTCTCGGTCATGCCCAGCAGGTTCTCCTCCAGCTCATCGCGCTGGTAGGTGAGCTTCACGGTGGTGTTGTCGGCGTCGATCGGCTCGAGCTCGTAGAGCCACTTCGCGCCAACCTTCACCTGGGCGGTGGTGTTTTCCACGTTCTTCCAGCCAATGATGCGATCCGGCTGGATGGCGAAGACCTCGTTGACGGTCTGGTAGTCGCCGTCCTCCTTGGTCATGTTCATAGTGAATGTGTCGCCGACTGCCTTGAGGCGCTCGGCCTGGTCGGCGGAGACAACCATGCCGGAGTCGTCGGTCTCGGCGTGGCGCTCGGGGTTGGACAGGATGTCGAAGATCGCGGCCGCAGGGGCATCAATCTGACGGGTTGCAGAGTTCTCGGTGTTCTTGTCAATAGCCATGGGGGCCAGCGTACCGATTTCGCCCCGAGCTGGCAGTTAGGTGAAACTAACCAACCAAAGATTGACACTTAACGGGGT
Organism: Corynebacterium sp. HMSC034E11; assembly: GCF_001835905.1. Classification (NCBI taxonomy): domain Bacteria; kingdom Bacillati; phylum Actinomycetota; class Actinomycetes; order Mycobacteriales; family Corynebacteriaceae; genus Corynebacterium; species Corynebacterium sp. HMSC034E11. The sequence continues at coordinate 24,649 of NZ_KV826417.1, read as the reverse complement.
GAGGATTGTTGGCTATCCACCATCAATGCCTCGCGGTGAGGAAGGTCACAAAGTGCGGTGCGTACTGGGGAGAGGGGTCAAGTGTCGGTTGAAACTTGGGAAAAACATGGATCGGCCTGCAATTCAGGTGTGTGTAACCGGCGCGATTCTCATAGAGTATTAGCGACACTGGAGGTGCCATGACTGTACAAAACGCAGACCGTGAAGCCATTCGTCACGGAAAAATTACTGAAAAGCCGCTGCGCGAGCGGCCGTCCTACCCAACATGGGCCATCAAGCTGACCATGGCCATCACTGGCCTCATCTTCGGTCTCTTCGTGCTTGGCCACATGGTGGGCAACCTGAAGATCTTTATGCCGCTGCACGCCGATGGCTCCGCGCCGATCGACGACTACGGCGAGTTCCTCCGCACGATCGGCGAGCCGCTGTTCCCGCGTGAGGGCTTCCTGTGGATTATTCGCATCGTGCTGCTCGCCTGCCTGGTGCTGCACGTTTGGGGAGCATTCGCCCTGCACGGCCGTTCGAAGAAGTCCCGCGGTCGCTTCAAGCGCACGGGCCTGATGGGTGGCTGGCAGTCCACCGCGACCCGCGCAATGCTGGTCACGGGTGTCATCCTGCTGCTGTTCATCGTGTTCCACATCCTGGACCTCACCATGGGTGTTGCTGTGGCTTCCGACGAGTTCGTCCACGGCGCAGTCCGCAACAACCTGCTGGCTACCTTCGGCCCGGGTCGTTGGTGGGTCACCCTGGTTTACGTTGTCGCGAACCTGGCACTGCTGCTGCACCTGACCCACGGCATCTACCTCGCTGTGTCTGACCTTGGCTGGTTGGGCAAGCGCGGTGAGGGCCTCATGGTCGTGCTCGCGTACATCCTCCCGTTCATCGTCGTCGCCGGAAACGTCATCATGCCGATCGCTCTTGCGGCCGGCTGGGTCCCGGACTTCGTTCGGTAATGGCCAAATAGGAGAAACAATATGACTACCTCTATTTCCTCGAATCAGGGTTCGCACGGCGAGCAGGCCTCCACCGAGACGCCGGCTGCTGGCCAGGCCCAGGCCCAGGCGTTCCGTCAGCCGGAGTCGGCTGCTGCTGGTGTCACCCCGGGTGAGATCCTGCAGTCCAACGAGCCGAACCGCGACGAAGTGCGCATGAAGGACATGTGGGAGTTCCAGAAGGACCACATGAACCTGGTGTCGCCGCTGAACCGTCGTAAGTTCACCGTCCTCGTTGTTGGTACCGGCCTGTCCGGTGGCGCAGCTGCTGCGGCACTTGGCGAGCTCGGCTACAACGTCAAGTCCTTCACCTACCACGATGCTCCGCGTCGTGCGCACTCCATTGCTGCACAGGGTGGCGTCAACTCCGCCCGCGGCAAGAAGGTGGATAACGACGGTGCTTACCGCCACGTCAAGGACACCGTGAAGGGCGGCGACTACCGCTGCCGCGAGTCCGACTGCTGGCGCCTGGCTGTCGAGTCGGTCCGCGTGATCGACCACATGAACGCCATTGGCGCTCCGTTCGCTCGTGAGTACGGCGGCACCCTGGCCACCCGTTCGTTCGGTGGTGTGCAGGTCTCCCGTACCTACTACACCCGTGGCCAAACAGGCCAGCAGCTGCAGCTGTCTACCGCTTCGGCTCTGCAGCGCCAGATCCACCTGGGCAACGTTGAGATCTTCACTCACCACGACCTGATGGATCTGATCATCACCCAGAAGGACGGCAAGAAGCACTGCTCCGGCATTGTGACCCGTAACCTGATCAACGGTGAGATCACGCCGTTCACCGGCCACGCAGTCATCCTGGCTACCGGCGGTTACGGCAACGTGTACCACAAGACCACGCTGGCGAAGAACTCCAACTCTTCCGCCATGATGCGTGCGTACGAGCGTGGTGCCTACCTGGCGTCCCCGTGCTTCGTCCAGTTCCACCCGACCGGTCTTCCGGTCAACGCGAAGTGGCAGGCAAAGACCACGCTGATGTCGGAGTCGCTGCGTAACGACGGCCGCATTTGGACCCCGAAGGAAAAGGGCGACGACCGCGACCCGAACACCATTCCGGAAGACGAGCGTGACTACTTCCTGGAGCGTCGCTACCCGGCCTTCGGCAACCTGGTGCCGCGTGACGTTGCGTCCCGTGCGATCTCCCAGCAGCTCAATGCCGGCTACGGTGTTGGCCCGCTGCATAACTCCGCATACCTGGACTTCTCCGACGCGATTGAGCGCCTCGGCGAGGACACCATCCGTGAGCGTTACTCGAACCTGTTCGAGATGTACGAGGACTCCACTGGCGACGACCCGTACAAGGCTCCGATGCGTATTGCACCGACCGTCCACTTCACCATGGGCGGCCTGTGGACCGACTTCAACGAGATGACCTCCATCGACGGCCTGTTCGCCGCCGGTGAGTGCTCCTGGACCTACCACGGTGCAAACCGTCTGGGTGCTAACTCGCTGCTGTCCGCATCCGTCGACGGCTGGTTCACCCTGCCGTTCACCGTCCCGAACTACCTGGCAAACCACCTCGGTGAGGAGAAGCTCTCCGAGGACTCCCAGGAAGCCAAGGACGTTGTTGCTGAGGTGGAGGAGCGCATCGCGCGCATCATGTCCATCCGTGGTCCGGAGCCGCACGGCCCGGAGCACTTCCACGAGCAGCTCGGCGACATCCTCTACGAGCACTGCGGCGTTGCCCGTACCGTGGAGGGCCTGGAAGAGGGCATCCGTAAGATCCGTGCACTGCGCGAGGACTTCTGGACCAACATTCACATCCCGGGTACCGCGGATGACATGAACCAGACCCTCGAGGCTGCGCTGCGCCTGGTTGACTACATCAACCTCGGCGAGCTCATGTGCGTCGACGCTCTTGACCGCGACGAGTCCTGCGGTGCTCACTACCGTATGGATCACCTCACCGATGACGGCGAGGCAGAGCGTGACGACGACAACTGGTGCTTCGTCTCCGCGTGGGAGCCGGCCGGCGAAGGCCAGTTCATCCGCCACGCTGAACCCCTGTACTTCGATTCGATCCCGCTGATGGCAAGGAACTACAAGTAATGAAACTGACACTTGAAATCTGGCGCCAGGCTGGTCCTGACACTGAGGGCAGCTTCGAGACCGTCCAGGTCGACGACGCTGTGGAGCAGATGTCCATCCTGGAGCTGCTCGACCACGTCAACAACAACTACGTCGAAGAGGGCAAAGAACCGTTCGTGTTCGCCTCTGACTGCCGCGAAGGCATCTGCGGCACCTGTGGCGTGCTTGTCAACGGCCGCCCGCACGGTGCTGGCCAGAACACGACGGCCTGCCTGCAGCGCCTGTTTAACTACAACGACGGCGACACGCTCAAGATTGAGCCGTTCCGCTCCGGTGCATTCCCGGTAATCAAGGACCTGACTGTGGACCGCTCCGCTCTGGACCGCGTCATGCAGCAGGGTGGCTACGTCTCGGTCAACGCCGGTACCGCTCCGGATGCTGACACGCTGGCTGTGAACCACAAGGATGCAGAGACCGCGCTTGACTACGCGGCCTGCATCGGTTGTGGCGCTTGTGTGGCTGCCTGCCCGAACGGTGCTGCGCACCTGTTCACTGGCGCGAAGCTCAAGCACCTGAAGCTGCTGCCGCTGGGCAAGATGGAGCGCGGCCGCCGTGCCCGCAACATGGTTGATGAGCTGGAGACGAACTTCGGCCACTGCTCGCTGTACGGCGAGTGTGCTGATGTTTGCCCGGCCGGTATTCCGCTTGATGCAGTCGGTGCGATCAACGCTGAGCGTGCCCGTGCTGCCTTCAAGGGTGGCGACGACTAGATCTGCCGTATACTCCGAGGCATTGGAGTCCTGGTAGAACCAGCAGTAGTAGAAGGAAACATCATCATGGGTTCTCATGCAGTTGCAGATATCCACAGCGAGTCTTTCCCTGAGTACCAGAGCAGGATTGAGGACACGTACATCGAGGGCTACGACCCGGTATCCCTGGGTGCGCCGCACTCGTCCCTGAACCGCAACTTCACCTGGGTTGCGATGGGTCTGCTCCTGTCCGCACTGTTCGGTGTTGGCCTGGCAGTGTGGGGCTGGGGTGCGATGGTCTACGGCTTTGGCTCGCAGACTCACGGCCTGGCAGAGCGTCTGCTCATCCTGGGCGTCGCTGAGGCAGTGATTACCACGGCGCTCGCCTTCATCTTCATCGGCCTTGGCCGGAAGGATTACAAGGAGTATCGCAAGCGCACTGGCCGTGTGAACTAACGCGCTGGACGCTTTTGCCCTCTTCGTTTCGGCGGAGGGGGCATTTTTCGTGCCCGTGTCGGGCGGGCTGCTTTAATCGGGGGCATGACTGATCAGTTGATGCCAAGCCCAAACAATGAGGCGGAGCGTCGCCGCGCCCTGCGAAACCACAAGATCGCGGTGACAAGTTTGCTTGGGGTTGCGGCGGTGATCTTCCTTGCGTGCTCGTGGGCGCAATCCCAAGGCACAACGGCGGCGTGGATTGGTTACGTGCGTGCTGCGGCGGAGGCCGGCATGGTGGGTGGTTTGGCGGACTGGTTTGCGGTGACCGCGTTGTTTAAGCACCCGATGGGGATTCCGATTCCGCACACGGCGATCATCCCGAACAAGAAGGATCAGGTTGCGGGTGCGCTGAGCGACTTTGTCAGCGAGAACTTCCTGAATGCGCGCACGATTACGCAGAAGGTGATGGATGCGGGCATCCCGGAGCGGGTAGGCACGTGGATGGCGCAGCCAGCGAACGCGGAGCGTGTCAGCGAAGAGGTGGGCACGTTCGTGGTGCGCATGGTTGAGGGCATCGATCCGAAGGAGGCGGAGCGGTTCATCGATTCGCAGGTGATCGACCGCTTTGCGGAGCCGATCTGGGGCCCGCCGCTGGGCCGTGCGCTGGAGGGGTTGATTGCGGATGGCAAGGTGGAGCCGGTGGTGGATGACATGGTGGCGTGGGGTCGTCGCAAAGTAAATGGCATGGAGGACACGGTCGTTTCGCTTATCGACGAACGCATGCCCCGCTGGGCACCCCAATTCGCCAAAGACCTCGTGGGGCAGCGCGTGTACGACGAGTTGGTGTCGTTCATGGCGGACGTGGACGCGGACCCGCAGCACGAGGCGCGCAGGGCGCTGCGCCGCCAGATCAACGACTTCGCGCAGGACCTGCAGTTCGACGGGGAGATGATCTCGCGCGTGGAGGCGCTGAAGGGTGACATCATGGCGTCGAATGCGGTGCGCTCGGCGTCGGCGGGAATGTGGGCGCAGTTGTCCACCGCGTTGGTGGAGGCGGCCTCGGATCCGTCGAGCACGCTGCGCAGGAAGATCGCGGATGCGTCGATGGAATGGGGCACCAAGCTTCGCGACGACCCCACAGTCCGCGCCGATGCCGAAGCACGCCTGGAAAAGATCACCCACTACGCGGCTGAGAACGGCGCGGAACAGATCGTGGGCATCATCGCGGAGACGATCGAGCGCTGGGATGGGGAGGAAGCAGCGGAGAAGATCGAGCTGATGGTGGGCCGTGACCTGCAGTTTATTCGTCTGAACGGCACTGTGGTCGGTGCACTGGCCGGTTTGGTTATTTACACTGTGACACAGCTCTTGTTCTTTTAGATGAAAGGTAAAACTGTGGCTGACAACAATGGCGAGATCCGTAACAACCTGTGCGACGCTGGCGAGGCCCTGCTGCTGGCAGGTTCTTCCCTCGGTGCGGCGCTGGGCAAGGTAGCCGGCGAGCTCTCTGAGCGTTTCCAATCCACGTCCGATGAGGCTCGCACGAACTTGAACGCGGCGACGTCGGAGGGTGACGTGCGCAACGTGGCCAACAACTTCGTCGACGAGGCGGAGAAGCTCTTTAACTCCCTGCGTGAGCGTGATCTGCAGATCTCCGACGACCTCAAGGAGACTGTGACTACGAAGGTAAATGAGGTGCGCGCTGCGCTCAACGAGCGTCTGGATAAGGCTCTTGACGGTGTCGACGACAAGGGTGTTATGAGCGATGTCCGCTCGCGTTTCGACGGCCTGGTGGAGCGCCTCCAAGACCAGTTCACCAACACCACCGGCGACGGCGATATTATCGACGGCGAGATTCTGGAGACGGACGAAACCGACTCCAACAACACCGCTAACTAGAAGGTTGGGATATGGATACCGCGGCTCTTGAGCAGATCCAGTTCATCACGACGCTCCCGTCACGCGCGAGCTTCCTCATGCTCTTCGCGGTCGGCATCGCAGGCCTTGTGGCTGCCGGACTCGTGGCGACGACCCGCCCCGACGCGTTCGAAGCAGCAGGCCGCCAGTCCAAGGGCGCCTGGATTGGCATCCTGGCGCTGTCTGCGGTGGCGTGCATGCTCGGCCTGCCGTTCATCGCATGGTTTGGTGCGGTGGCGATCGGTATCTACTACTTCGACATTCGCCCCCAGATCAAGAACATTCTGGAGGGCAACGGCGGCTGGTAACACCGCCCGCGCCGCCGCAGCGCCACCGCCCGCGCCGCCGCAGCGGCACCGCTTAACCCTGCTGGGTCGTGAACCCGGCGGGGTTTTCTTGCATCATCTGCAGTTCGTTGAAGTTCACGTCGGTGCCCACCATGGAGACTTGGAGGCCGCCGTCGATGACGCGGAAGTCGTCGATACGCATGGTGCTGTTGGCTTCCTGGGCCATGCCGTTGGACAGGGCGCCGCTGATGGCGTCGGCGACACCGTCGGGCAGGTCGAAGCCGAACAGCGAGGTGTTCTCGGCCTCGAGCGCGAGTTGGCCGTCACGCATGGAGGGGCGCAGATCGATGCCTGCGACACCGCCGCTGAACTCGACGGTGAAGGTTCCGGCCTCGGGGTTCGCGGTGACGTCGCTGACGTTGATGAAGTTGGCCAGGAATCCGGCGTCCTCGCCCATCTGCTGCTCCAACTGCTGGTTGAGCATGGCGCGGACGTAGTCGGTGGGCAGATCGGAGGTCAGGTGGAGGGTTTCGGCGACCGGGTCGCCACCTGCGATGTGGACGTTGTCCATCTCCACGACGGCGGCGGGCGCGCCGGTGAAGGTGTTGCCGTCCACAACCAGGGTGGAGTCCTGGTCGATTTTCATGTGGGGGAACTTTCCACCCAGCAGGCCGAGTGTGACTGGCTTCGGGCCGAAGGACACCGAGGTGCCTTCCGGGGCTTCGGACGTGACCTGGTGGGACACGAACGCGCGGATGCCTCCTTCCGCAACGGCGAACAGGAGGAGTACTCCGACGATGATGGAGAGGGTGACTTTCCAGGCTTTGGTCATGCGGGCCAGTTTAGGAACTTGGAGCGATGGCGTTCCACTCGACGGTCACGGAATTGTCGGAAAAGCGGCGCCGCTGGGGCGTGATCGGCCATTTTGCGGCCAGGTCGTCGAGGGCGTGGCGCCAGCGCACGCGGGGGCCGTGGGGTTCCCATCCGGCGGCGTGTTCCCAGGCGGTGTCGGCGTCGGTAAGAAATGCGTGGATGGCCTCGCCGGGCACATTGCGGTGGATCAGCGCTTTGGGGAGGCGCTCCGCCACCTCTGAGGGGGTTGCGGTGTGGAAGGGATCCCAGGAGAGGGTTAAGGAGACGGGGCCGGTGTCGTCGAGAAGCAACCATGCGCAACGGCGTCCGATTTCATCGCAGGTGCCTTCGACGAACAGGCCGCCCGGCGCAAGGCGTGAGCAGACGGTGTCCCACACGTCGGGGACTTGGTCGACGTCGTATTGGCGCAGCACGTTGAAGGCGCGCACGAGGTGGGGGCGGTAGCCAGCAAGTTCGAAGCCGCCGAGCTCGAAACGCACGCCGTCGCGGGGCGGCAGGACGCGCTCCGGGTCGATCTCCAGGCCCACGACCTCGATGTCGGGGCGGATCTGGCGCAGCCACCCGGCCCATTCGACGGTGGTGGCGTGGGAGGCGCCGTAGCCCACATCCACGGCCAGCGGGTCGGGTACGGCTCGCAACAGGGACTGGACCCGCGGGTGAAAGCGGGTCCAGCGATCAGATCTGCGCAGACGATTAAACCCGGTCGTGCCGCGGGTGATCACCCCGTAGGGTTTGCCCGCCGCACCCGGGTTATCGGCGCGGAGATTGTGATAGTGGGGGATTAGAGGTTCTCGCTAATCCACTGGTCGGTGAGCTTCGCTTCGTTTTCCACGATCTCCTCGAGTGCCTCGGCGACCTTCGGCTCGAGGGCAGCGCCCATAAACGGGATGTTGACCTTGGCTTCGAGCTCGTAGTCGAGCTTGGTGTTGTCGCCGTCGCGGGTTGCTGTGTATTCGGCGCCGAGGTCCACCGGGGTGCCCTTGACGTCGCCGGTCATGGTGTGCTTGGCGGTGTCGCCGTCGAGCGCGCCTACGGTGACGACGCGCTTGAGCTTCAGGTCCTGGGACACCATCGCCTGTGCTGCCGGCGGGAGGATAGAGGTCGGCAGAATCTCAAAGAGGGTTGCGGTGTTGTCCGCGAACTCGTTGAGCTCGCCCGGTTCCGGGGAGAGTTTCTCTGCGATGAACTCCCAGTATTCGCGCGTGGCGTAGGCTTGCGCGACCTTTTCGATCGGCTGGTTGATGGTCACAGTGATCTCACTACGTGCAGTCATGGGTCACAGACTACCGTTGTTGGCGTGTCAACCCCATCATTTGCCTCTCTGACCACGTTGCGCGTCGGCGGTTCGCCGGCCGAGATCATCGAGTGCACCAGCGCCGAAGCACTCGCCGAGACCGTTGCGCGCCTTGATCGCGCCGGTTCGCCGCTGCTTGTTGTCGGCGGCGGTTCCAACCTGCTTGTTGCGGAAGGTGCGCTCGATCTGACTGCTGTGTTGGTGCGCAACGAGGGCATCTCGCTTATCGACGACACCACGCTGCGCATCCAAGCCGGCACCGTCTGGGACGACGTGGTTGCCTTTGCTGTCGACCATGGCCTCGGTGGTATCGAAGCCTTGTCGGGCATTCCGGGTTCCGCTGGTGCGACCCCGGTGCAAAACGTCGGCGCGTATGGCTCCGAGATCTCGGACGTGCTGACCCGCGTGCGCCTCTACAACCGCGAGACGGGTGCCGACGAGTGGGTGTCCGCCGAGTCACTGGAGTTGGCGTATCGCTACTCCAACCTGAAGTTCACCTCGCGTGCCGTGGTGCTGGAGATCGAGCTGGCGCTGGAGAAGACCGACCAGTCGATCCCGCTGCGCCACCTGGGCGGGGAGCGTGTGTCGCTGGCGGAGGCCCGTGCATCCGTGCTGGAGACGCGCCGGGCGAAGGGCATGGTGCTCGACGCGGATGACCACGACACGTGGTCCGCGGGCTCGTTTTTCACCAACCCGGTCGTGCCCACCGCACTGGCGGATGAGATCGAGGCCAAGGTCGGCGAAGACCACATGCCACGCTTTGCCGCTGGTGAGGGCCAAGAGAAGTTGTCTGCGGCGTGGCTGATCGAGCGCGCCGGCTGCCCCCGCGGATTCCCCGGGGAGGACGCGCCAGCACGCCTGTCCACCAAGCACACCCTTGCGCTGACGAACAGGGGTAACGCCACGGCGGACGACATCGTGGCGTTGGCGCGGAGGGTGCAGGGGGTCGTCGACAAGCAGTTTGGCGTTGAGCTGCACCCCGAGCCGGTCTGGGTGGGCCTTTAGCGCGAACCCCCGTCGCACGAGCAAATGGTGAGAATCAAACGGGGAGAACGCCAAAATTTTGCCGAGCTCACCATTAGGTTCTCACCATCTGTGGGGCGGCGCGGCGGATGGCCGCCGCGAGACCAACAAAGCAGCGCGGGTGTCCGGACCGAGCCTTTAGCGCTGCTCGAGCTTGGACAGCAGGTCCTCGCGGACCTCGCGGCGGCGTAGCTTGCCCATCTGGTCCTTGGCCAGCTCCTCGAAGTGGTAGAAGGTGCGCGGCACCTTGTAACGGGTGAGGTTCTCGCGGGCGAAGTCCTTCAGGCCGTCGGGGTCGAGGGCGGCGCCGTCGCGAAGCACGACGCAGGCGACAACATCCTCCGAACCGTCGGAGCGTGGACGTCCCACGACGGCGACATCCTCGACGTCCTTGTGGGTGCGGATGACCTCCTCAACCTCCGCAGGGTAGACGTTGAACCCGCCGGTGATGATGAGCTCCTTGATGCGGGAGACGAGCTTGATAAAGCCGTCCTCCTCCATCACACCCATGTCGCCGGTGCGGAACCAACCGTTGTGGAAGACCTTCTCGGTGGCCTCAGGGTTGTTGAAGTAGCCGGAGAACACCTGCGGGCCCTTCGCCAGGATTTCGCCGTCCTCGCCGTAGGGCATGTCCTTGTCCGGGTTGTCCGGGTCGACGATGCGGATCTCGGTGTCGGGGAAGGGGATGCCAATGTAGCCGGGGCGACGGTCCGCGGTCTGCGGGTTGCCCACGATGATCGGCGACGTCTCGGTCAGGCCGTAGCCTTCGACCAGGCGACCGCCGGTGGCGCGCTCCCACTCCTCGATGATCTCCTTCGGCAGCGACGACGCTCCCGAGAAGCCAATCTGGACCGGGGACAGGTCGATGTTTTTCTTCTTCGCCGTCTTCAGGATGCGCTCGAACAGGGTGGGCACACCCGGAATGAATGTTGGCGGGGTTTTCTTGATGGCCTTCATCACAAGAGGCATCTGCGGGGCTGGCAGGAGCACGAGTTCGGAGCCGATCAGCATGGTCAACGTCAACGAGAACGTCAGGCCGTAGGCGTGGAAGAACGGCAGGGCCGCCAGCATGCGCTGGTTGCCCTCTTGGAGTTCCTTTACCCACGCCTGGCCTTGCAGCGGGTTGGCAACCAGGTTCGCGTGTGACAGTGCCGCGCCCTTCGGCGCTCCGGTCGTGCCGGAGGTGTACAGGATCACCGCGGGGCTTTCCGGAGTGATCTCCGCTGGGGGTTCCAGGTCAGTGCCCAGCCCGCCGATGGCGGAGCTGGTCAACGACTCCCACGGCACCGTGTTGCTGCACGGGCCGGTGAGTGCTGCGCGGGCCTCCATCACCTTCGGCAACGGCAGGCGCAGCGCGAGCTGCTGGGCACGCGGCATGGCCTTGATCATGTTCACGCTGACCACGGTTTCCAGCGGGGTGTCGGCGCGCAGCTGCTCGAGCGTGTCGGCGGCCTTGTCCCACACGATTGCCACACGGGCGCCGTGGTTCTTGAATTGTGGGCGCAGCTCGTGGGCGGTGTAGAGCGGGTTGTGCTCGACGACAACACCGCCGATCTTCTGCACAGCAAAGAAGGCGGCGACGTGCTGCGGGCAGTTCGGCAGCATGATCGCCACGCGGTCACCCGGGCGAACGCCAAAGGCTTTCAGACCTGCGGCGGCGCGGCGCACCTCGCGGTCGAGCTCGCTAAAGGTCTGGGTGCGGCCGAAGAACCTGGTGGCGGTGTTGTTGCCGTTGGTGGCCAGGTTGTCGTCGTAAAGATCGTTCAGCGTGCGGTTGCCGTACTCCAGCGAGTGGGCGGTCCACTCGGGGTAGTACTGCAGCCAGGGGGCGTCTCCATTGGTTGGGGAGGGTGAAGTCATGGTGACCACCCTACGCCCATCTACCTACGGTTGGGTAAGAAGACTGACGAGAGTGTCGCGAACCTCACGGCGACGAATCTTGCCTGTCTGGTCCCGGTTCAGCTCCTCGAAGTGGTAGAACTCGCGCGGCACCTTGTAGCGCGTCAGGTGCTTGCGGGCGTAGGCCTTGAGGCCTTCGGGGTCGAGCGCGGCGCCGTCGACAAGTGTGATGCACGCGACAACGTCCTCGGCGCCATCCTCGCGGGGGCGGCCGACGACTGCGATGTCGTCGATATCCGGATGGCGGCGAAGTACGCCCTCCACCTCGTCCGGGTACACGTTGAAGCCACCGGTGATGATCATCTCCTTGATGCGCGCCACCAACTTGATCCAGCCGTCCGGCTCCATGACGGCCATGTCGCCGGTGCGGAACCAGCCATCGTGGAACGCGTTCTCGTTCGCCTCCGGGTTGTTCAAATAGCCTGCGAAGACCTGCGGGCCACGGGCGAGCAGCTCGCCTGGCTCGCCGTCGGGCATGGTGCGAGAGGGGTCGTCCGGGTCAGCGATGCGGATCTCCGTATTGGGGAAGGGGAGACCGATGTAGCCCGGACGACGTGTGCCGTCGAGGGGGTTGCCGGCGAGGATCGGCGAGGTTTCCGTCAGGCCGTAGCCCTCGATGAGGCGCCCGCCCGTGGTGTTTTCCCACAGTTCGATCGTCTCTGCAGGCAGGGTGGATGCGCCGGAGATCGACGTGTGAATCGAGGAAAGGTCGACGTTGTCTTTCTTCGCCCATTCGATGATTTTGGCGTACAGCGTGGGCACGCCCGGCAGCATCGTAGGCCGCGTTTTCAGGATCGCCGACTGGTACAACTGCGGCTGCGGTGCGGGCACGAGCACGATCTGCCCGCCGACCGTCAGTGGCAGGCCGTAGTTCAACGCAAGGCCGTAGATGTGGAACATCGGCAGCACGGCGAGCACCTTTTCGCGCACCGCACCCCAGTCCTCCAGCCACTCGATGCCCGCCTTGAGGACCGAGACGATATTGCGGTGCGTCAGCGGCGCGCCCTTCGGTTTCCCGGATGTGCCCGAGGTGTAGAGGATAAAGGCGGTAGTTTCCGGCTCGATCGGTGGCAAGTGCACCGTGCGAGAACGTGTCCGCAGCAGGTCGGTGAAGTTCATGGTCCCTGGGGCGGGGGCGCTGAGCTCGGCGCGCTTCTTCTTTACTGGCGGAATTGGCAGTGCGAGCAATGCCTTGAGGTGCGTTGGCATTTCGTCGATCATGTTGACGGCCACAACGGTTTCCAGCGGGGTGCGTCCGCGCAGGGAGAGGAAGGTGTCCGCTTCACGGTCGAAGACAATCGCAATCTTCGCTCCGTGGTCGTTGAACTGTGGCTCGAGCTCGTCTGCGGTGTAGAGCGGGTTGTGTTCGACGACGACCGCGCCCAGTCGCAGGATTGCCGTGACTGCGATGACGTGCTGCGGACAGTTGGGTAGCGCAACCGCAACGCGGTCCCCAGGCTGGACGCCGAGTTTGGCCAAGCCGGCTGCCGCGCTGCCGACGTGATCGTTGAGCTCGGCGTAGGTGAGCTCCTTGCCCATGAGCCATGTTGCGGCGCTGCGCGGTTGGGTGGCCACGGCCCGGTTGAACCAGCTCACGAGCGTATCTGTGCCGATTTCGGGACGCGGGTTCGTCCATTCGGCGTATTGCTCAATCCAGGCCTGTGTGTCTGCGGCGCCCATTGCATCCTCTCGGTTATGGTCATGTGTAACTAAACGTGTTGCGGAGTATAACTTACTCTTGCGTAGGTTGTGAATGGGTGCGCGCAAGAAATTGATCATCTACACTTGCCCGCATCACATATTTGGGGAAATACGGGGGGATTTTTCATGACCACGTTCCATGACGCCACGCTTCGCGACGCTGTTGCCATGCCGGAGCTTGAACTCACACCACCTGAGGTGCTCGATCAAACCAACCTGGTGGATCCGGTGAAATCGCCGCCGAAACAGGGCTGGCGCAAAATGATCCACACCGCCACTCGTGGTCGCATCAACCCGGGCGGTTCGCGCAAAGAGCTCGAGGAGCAGCAGCTTATCGACGCCATCCGTGCGCCCCTGCGCGGCGACTACCGCATTGCGGTGATGAGCCTGAAAGGTGGCGTCGGTAAGACCACAACCACCGTTGGCCTTGGAGGCGTGTTCGCACAGACCCGTGGGGATCGCGTCATCGCCATCGACGCCAACCCGGACCTGGGCACACTTGCCCAACGCGCAGCAACCGCGCCACCGGCCACCATCCGTGACCTGCTCCACGCGCCGGAAACGCACCGCTACCCGCAGGTCCGTGCCTTTACTAACCAGGCAGCATCGCGGCTCGAGGTGATCGGCTCCGAGCGTGACCCGGCGGTCTCCGAGGCGTTTTCGGAAGCCGACTATCGTCACGCCATCGACATCCTGCAGCACCACTACAACGTCATTCTCACCGACTGTGGCACCGGCCTGATGCACTCCGCGATGGCGGGCGTGCTCGACCTGGCCAACGCGCTTGTGCTGGTCACCTCACCTGCTCTCGACGGCGCGCAGTCCGCATCCGCGACCCTCGACTGGCTCAACCTCCACGGCTACGACCAGTTGGCCGCCAACGCTGTCGTGGTCGTTTCCTCATCCGCACCGGGCAAGCCGACCATCGATATGGGCAAGGTCACCGAACACTTCGCCTCGCGTACGCGGGCGGTGCACACGATCCCGTACGACAGGCACTTGGCGGAAGGTGCGGTCGTCGATTTGGAGCGCATGGCCGCGGCAACCCTGAAGTCCTATCAGCACCTGGCGGCTACGGTGGCGGCGGACTTCGGTGCGTGGCACCGGCACGCGGCGCACTAAAGGCCTTTGTAGACCTCGCCACGCGGCGCGATGCGCAGTACTTCCACTAGAACGACTTTTTGCTGAACTGAGTAGATGATCCGGAACCCGCCAACCCGGATTCGGAAATCGTCGTAGCCGGTTAATCGGACACAACCGGCGGGGAATGGATTAGCGGAGAGCGCTTGTAAGGCTTCGGTAATTCGCTCGAAGGTGTTTCGGTCGCTTCGTCGAATTTTTCTGAGGTCACGACTGGCTTGGTTGGTGAGCTCGACTTGGTATTTCATTGACACCCCCTAGAAAATGTGTACAGTGTGTACCAACTGTACACAGTATGGATGAAGGGGTGGTGCACTGTGAAAGCGCCGGAAGACGCAATTGCGCTTGTTGAATTGCGGAATCGCTTAGGTGAGACGGTTGACCGAGCGAATTATGCAGGTGAGCGGGTGTTGATTACCCGGAACGGGAAGTCTGCTGCAGCTATCGTGCCGGTTGAAGACTTGGTGCTGTTGGAAGAGCTAGAGCAGGTCGCTGACCGCGAACTGCTACGCCGTGCCCGTGAGGAGGACGACGGAACGAGGACACCGCTCGAGGTGGTTCTCAAACAGCTCGCTGAGGAAGACTTGCAAAGCCATACCAACGCGCAGTGACGCAGGGTTTTGCGCCGCGCTAGTCTGGCCCGCATGCGCGTCGCCATGATTTCAATGCACACGTCTCCGCTTGAGCAGCCGGGGATAGGTGATGCCGGTGGCATGAACGTCTACGTTCACAACATTGCGACCCAACTGGCCCGCCAGGGCACGCAGGTGGATGTGTTCACCCGTGCGACGCGGCCCAGCCAGGGCGAGATCGTCGAGGTCGAGCCAGGCTACCGGGTGATCAATATCGTCGCCGGGCCGTATGAGGGGTTGGAGAAAGAAGACCTGCCGACCCAACTCGCTGCGTTCGCCGGCGGGGTGGTGCAGTTCTGCCGAGCAGACGAGCGCTCTTACGACCTGATCCATTCGCACTACTGGCTCTCCGGCCAGGTGGGGTGGTTGCTCGCCGACCTTGCTGGGGTGCCACTGGTGCACACCGGGCATACGTGGGCGGCGGTGAAAAACGCCTACGGGGTGGGTGGATCGGAGTCGGAGGCGCGCCGTATTTGCGAGCAGCAACTCGTGGACAACGCCGAAACGCTCGTGGTCAACACCGAGGATGAAACCAGCGAGCTTGCCCGCTTCTACGACGTGGACCCGTCGAAGATCGACGTAGTCAGCCCTGGTGCAGATACGGAGTTGTTTACCCCGGGCACGAACCGCAACACGGAACTTGCGCGCCGCCACCTGGGCATTCCGTTGCACGCGAAGGTGGTTGCGTTCGTCGGCAGGCTGCAGGATTTCAAGGGCCCGCAGGTGTTGTTGCGTGCGATGGGGGAGGTCGTGCGCCGCGGCAGCGTCGAAGGTCCGTTGCGCGTGATCATCTGTGGTGGGGCGAGCGGGTCCGGTTCGTCGGTGGAGCACTACCGTGCGATCGCGGACGAGGAGGCGCTGGGTGCCACCGTGCGTTTCCTTGGCCCACGCCCACCGGAGGAACTTGTCAGCATCTACCAGGCGGCGGACGTCGTCGCGGTGCCGAGTTACAACGAAAGCTTCGGCCTGGTCGCTGTGGAAGCGCAGGCCACAGGCACCCCGGTGGTGGCGGCGAAGGTCGGCGGGCTCCCGATCGCGGTGTGTGACGGGGAGACCGGCCTGCTGGTGGGCAGTCACGACACCAACGAGTGGGCGGACGCGCTGGAGCGGTTGCTTATCGACGACTCCACGCGCATCCACATGGGCGAATCCGCCGTCCGCCACGCGGCCCGGTTTAGCTGGGCGGCGTCGGCAGACCAGCTCGCGGGCGTCTATAAGCAAGCGCTCGACGGTTACGACCCCTGTGAGGCTCCCCGGATCCCCGGCGGCAACTAGCGGATGATCGCGTTCACGGCGGCGCTGATCTCACCTGCACGCTGGTTGGCTGCGGCACCCGCACGTCCGGCAAGCTCCTGCGCTGCGGCAACCGGGTCTGCTGCTTGGGGAAGACGCTGCGCCTCCCCGGCGAGGCGAGCAGCATCAGCCTGGGCACCGTTGACTGCGCCGGTGAGTTTGTGGAACTTCGACGGTGCCGGCGCGGGCTTGTTGGCGGCGGCTGGGTTGTGCTGGGCGATTTCGTCGCGAAGCGTCGCAAACTCCGCGCGCGGCGCCGGCTCAGCAGGAGTAAACGCCTGATTTACCTGACCGTCGGGGATACCGTAGGCGGACTCGAGCGCACGATCGATCTGCTGGGAGTTGCCGAAGGGGCCGTATCCAATGATGGTCAACCCGATGGCCTCGCCCGTGCGCGGGTCGTAGTTGATGCCGCCGGAATCACCCGAGGCGTAGTTCAACCCGACGTGCCAGATGAAGTTCTGTGTACGGAACACCTGGGTGCCGCACGAGCGGCCGGTGCGCATGCCGTCTTTGCAGATGGGCTGGCCAAAGTTGTCAAAGCTGATCAGCTCGTTGCCCAGGCTGCGGTAATCCTTCACGCCGGTGATCGCCACGTTCCGGGAGGGGGTGCTGCCCCACTGGTCGCGGGAGGTGGACCAGCCGGAGGCAGAAACGCCTGGGTCGAGGCGGACCATGGCCCAGTCGGGCTCGTCGATAATGCGGTAGAAGTCCATCAATTCGCCGTTGCCCAGCTCGAACTTCTTGCGCTGCGTATCAATGGTGCCCACGTGCGGGTAGCGCACCCCGCCACCACTTCGTACCGGCGCGTACACCTCCGGGCGCACCGTTTTATCGTCCACGTCGAAGCAGTGCGCGGCGGTGATCATGATCCGCTTCGTCTGCCCGTCAGGGGTGCGCACCACACCGGAAGGGCCCTGGCTGCAGCGCGACGTGTTAGCAAACGAATTAGAGCCCTCGAACAGTGTGGCCACAGGCGCGCCGGGGGCGGCAAGCGCAGGCGCTGCGGCAGCAGATGGGGCAGTGGTCAGTGCCGCGGCGACGGCAACCGCGGCGGCGTAGCGAAAAACCTTGAGCATGCCCACGACACTAAACCTCTTTCGTGGCATGCTTAAAGTCATGGGTAACGGAAAGTTGATTCTTGTACGTCACGGTCAAAGTGAGTGGAACAAGTCGAACCAGTTCACCGGCTGGGTGGACGTCGACCTGACAGAGCAGGGCGAGCGCGAAGCCGTCAACGCCGGCAAGCTCATGGTTGAAAAGGGTGTCCTGCCGGACATCGTGTTCACTTCGCTGCTGCGTCGCGCGATCCGCACCGCCAACATTGCGTTGAACGCAGCGGACCGCCACTGGATCCCGGTTGTGCGCAACTGGCGCCTCAACGAGCGCCACTACGGCAAGCTGCAGGGCCTGAACAAGGCGGAGATCCGCGACAAGTACGGCGATGAGCAGTTCATGGAGTGGCGTCGTTCCTACGACACTCCGCCACCGGCGATTGACATCGATAACGAGTACGCGCAGACCAACGACCCGCGCTACGCGTTCCTGCCGGAGGTGCCGCGCACCGAGTGCCTGCAGGACGTTGTGCGTCGCTTCCTGCCGTACTACGAGGAGGCAATCTTGCCGCAGCTGCTGCAGGGCAAGACTGTCATGGTCGCAGCGCACGGTAACTCTCTGCGTGCGCTGGTGAAGTACCTCGACGGCATTTCCGACGAGGACATTGCGGCGCTGAACATCCCGACCGGCATGCCGCTGCTGTACGAAATCGGCGAGCGCGGCAAGGTGCTCAACCCGGGCGGTACCTACCTCGACCCGGAGGCTGCCGCTGCTGGCGCTGCCGCTGTGGCGAACCAGGGCAAGAAGTAGCGCTTAGGCTGTGTCGCCAGTTCTTGCGTTTATTCTCGGCGCGCTCGTCGCCGTCCCCGCTGCCCATCTCGGGCGGCGGGCATTGCGTTGGTATGCCCGAAACAGTGCGGACGACCACGATGAAGACACTGGCGTGAGCACTGTCAGCGATATGTTGCACCTGGTGACACAGGGATCGCCCACCGGCATCGTCGTCGTTGGAAGAAATGGCAAGGTGCAACTGTCCAACGCGCGTGCCCACGATATGTCGCTTGTGCACGACGGCACCGTCAACCCCCGCGTACTCGACGTTGCGGAGCAGGTGATGGACGATGCGGAGCAACGTGTCATCGACATGGAGATGCCACAGCGCACCACCGGTAACCGCATCCGTAACGTGCGCGCGGTAGTTGCTCCGTTGACGCTGACGGATAACTCGTCGGTGATCATTTACGGCTCCGACGAGTCTGAGAATGTGCGGATGGAGCACGCGCGGCGTGATTTCGTCGCAAATGTCTCGCACGAGCTCAAAACCCCCGTCGGTGGCATGTCGCTGCTGGCGGAGGCGCTTCTGCAGGATCCGACTGACCCGGAGATGGTCGAATACTTCGGCGGGAAACTGCACAAGGAAGCGCACCGCATGGGGGAGATGATCACGGACCTGATTGCGCTGTCGAAGTTGCAAGGCGCGGAAGCGCTGCCCGACATGGCGCCAGTGCGTGTCGACGACATCATCGACGAAGCCGTCATCCGC
The DNA here is from genome assembly GCF_001835905.1 of Corynebacterium sp. HMSC034E11. NCBI lineage: Bacteria > Bacillati > Actinomycetota > Actinomycetes > Mycobacteriales > Corynebacteriaceae > Corynebacterium > Corynebacterium sp. HMSC034E11. The sequence goes on along the minus strand of NZ_KV826417.1, from coordinate 5,778 downwards.
AACCACGTCACCGCCGAAAACCGCAAGATTGAAATCAACCGTGGCGCCCCCACTGGGCTGTACGTGCTCGGCGACAAGTCGATGCTCACAGTGGCGGTGGCCAACCTGATCTCCAACGCGATCAACTACTCGCCGGATGGGCAGCCGGTGAGCATCACGCAGAAAACGGTGCGCGACAAAGCGGTGCTGATTCGTGTCACGGACCGCGGCATCGGCATTGCGCCCGAGGACCAAAAACGCGTGTTTGAGCGGTTCTACCGGGTGGATAAGGCCCGTTCCCGCTCGACAGGTGGCACTGGCCTGGGGCTGGCGATTGTCAAGCACGTGGTTGCCAACCATGGCGGTAACATAACCGTGTGGTCTAGGCCCGGCACCGGCTCAACGTTCACCATTGAGTTGCCGATCTTTGACCCGGAATCTGTTCACGCCTCTGCTGGCAGAAAGGAACTTGAGCAGCAGTGACGACCATCCTTATCGTCGAGGACGAAGAGAACTTATCGGATCCGCTCGCGTTTTTGCTGGGCAAGGAAGGGTTTGAGACCAAGATCGCGCCGGACGGTCCGACGGCGCTGCAGCTCTTCGACTCTGAAGACATCGATCTGGTTCTGCTGGATCTCATGCTGCCGGGGATGAGTGGCACGGAGGTGTGCCGAAAGCTGCGTGCGGAGTCGTCGGTGCCGATCATTATGGTCACGGCGCGTGACAGTGAGATCGATAAGGTTGTCGGCCTGGAGCTGGGGGCGGACGATTACGTGACCAAGCCGTACTCCACCCGCGAACTCGTCGCCCGCATCCGCGCGGTGCTGCGCCGCGGTCCGGAGGCGGAAAGTGTGGAGGAGGCCGACGACCAGCTGCTGAAGGGCGGCCGGGTGGTCATGGACATCGACCGTCACACGGTACTCGTGGACGGCCAGCCGGTGCCCATGCCGCTCAAGGAGTTCGATCTGCTTGAGTACCTCATGCGCAACGCCGGCCGCGTGCTCACCCGCGGCCAGTTGATCGACCGCATCTGGGGCGCCGACTACGTGGGCGACACCAAGACCCTGGACGTGCACGTCAAGCGGTTGCGTTCCAAGATCGAGGCGGAGCCGAAGCGCCCCACTCAGCTGGTTACCGTGCGCGGCCTGGGTTACAAGTTCGAGGCCTGATCCGTCGCGGGGTGGGTGGCTTTCGCCTCCTGCGGCAGGTTCGCGCGAGCCTCGCAATGCTTTGCGACGATCGCATACGGGACCTCACCAATCAGCGCAATCAACTCGTCCTTCATGGACTGCCAAATCGGCTTGAGGCTGCCGTTGTTCGGGGTGTGGCACTGCGGTGAGGCGGTGCACCACCAGTCGAAGTCCTCGCCGCCGTCGCCCCATTGGCGGCGGTCGTACTCACCGATGGTGGTGCGCAGGATCTCGTGGCCGTCGCTACGCTCTTGCCATTCATCCTCGCGGGAAAACGGCACCTGCCAGCACACTTCCGGCTTAGTGCCAACGATGTTGTGGCCTTCCGCCATCGCCCACTGGTGCAGCGCACAGCCCGCACCGGTGGGGTGACCGGGGCGGTTAGCAAAGATGCAGGCGCCGTCGACCACCTTTGTCTTGATGTGCGGACCGTCGTCCTCTTCATCGCTGTCGTCCCACTCCAGCCACGGTTCGAGCCACGTGGGGTCGTCGGCCTTGAAGAACTCATCCGTGTCGGCCGGACGCAACTGCCAGTACTTCGCCGGCATCAACGCAACGGAGTTATATACGGTGTCGCGGTCTTCTTCGTCGGCAATGTATGCGCCGTGGATGCAGCAGCCGACCGCCTGGTTGGATTCGTCGATACCCAGGCACTGTGACGTGCCAAAGCGGCACGACCAGGTGGACTCGAGCCAGGTCAGATCTAGCGAAAACGTGTGGTCAGGGTCCTCCGGGTGGACAAACTCAAACCATTCGCGCGGGAATTCCTGGGCCGTTTCCCTGCCTGCCGCAATGGAGCGACCTGCCGGGGAATCTGCCGGAAAGCCAAGAAAAACAGGATTCGGGGCTGGTTGATTCACACTTGCACACCGTAGACCCGTTACGCTGAGGTGGTGCGATTAGGTGTATTAGACGTCGGAAGCAACACCGTCCATCTTGTGGCGGTCGATGCATACGGTGGCGGACGCCCCACCCCGATGAGTGACTGGAAGCAGCCGCTGCGGCTTGTCGAGTTGCTGGATAAGAAAGGCAACATCGAACAAAAAGGCATCGACAAACTTGTCGACGCCTGCCAGGAAGCAGCCGACCTCTCCAACAATCTCAAGTGCCAAGAGGTCCTTGCCTTCGCCACCTCGGCAGTACGCTCCGCGACGAACTCCGAGGACGTGCTGAAGCAGGTGAAGAAGAAAACCGGCGTGGACCTAGAGATCCTCTCCGGCGAAGAGGAAGCACGCCTGACCTTCCTCGCTGCCCGCCGCTGGCACGGCTGGTCCGCCGGCCGCATCACCAACCTGGACATCGGCGGTGGCTCGCTCGAGATTTCCTCAGGCACCGAAGAAATGCCGGACCTGGCAGTGTCGCTGGACCTCGGCGCTGGCCGTCTGACCCACGAGTGGTTCGACACCGACCCGCCAGAGCGTAAGAAGATCAACATGCTGCGCGACTACATCGACGCGGAACTCGCCGGCCCCGCCGAAGAATTTAAAGCACTCGGCGAGGTAGGCCTGGCGGTGGGTACGTCGAAGACGTTCCGCTCCCTTGCCCGCCTTACCGGTGCAGCACCATCGTCGGCAGGTCCGTTCGTGCAGCGCACCCTCACCGCACCCGGTTTGCGCCAGCTCATCGCGTTCATTTCACGCATGACAGCAGCGGACCGTGCGGAGCTCGAAGGCATCAATGCGGACCGATCCCACCAGATCGTCGCCGGTGCCCTCGTTGCCGAGGCTGCAATGCGCGCACTAAATATTGATAAGTTGGAGATCTGCCCGTGGGCCTTGCGTGAAGGCGTGATTCTGAAACGCATCGACCAGGGCGGTTTGAATGCCGATAAAGGAGACGACGAGTAAATGGCCGACAAGCAGCTCACGGTAGCCGAGCTCCTCGCGCGCGCCGAGAAGGAAAATCCTTCGGCCACACGACGCCCCCGGCGCCGCCGCAGCCTCGAAGACGGTGGCGTTTCGGTCGCCGAGCTCACCGACTCCTTTAAGAAGGTCAACGTCAAACCTGTCGAGGCGAAGCACTCGAGCGTGCCTATCGACGCCCCCGCCGAACCGGCAAAGACCGTCAAGCAGGAGAAGCCAGGGGAGAAGCCGGCGGAGAAGCCGGCCAAGCAGGAGAAGCCTGAAGAGGCAGTGGCCAAGGCGAAGCCGACTCAGGCTCCGCCTGCCGAGGACGACACCCACGTCATTCCGGTCGTGCGCGAAGGCGCTGCCAAGCCGGCAGGAAAGCCGGCAGAGAAGCCTGCAGGGAAACTGGCGGAGAAGCCGGTAGAGAAGCCTGCGGAGAAGCCTGCAGCACAGGCCACGGCGCCTGCGGCAGCTGCGGCTGCTGTGGCGGCTCCTCAGTCGGAGGAGAAGCCGGTAGAGGAGGTAGTCGTCGATAAGCAGGATGCGGAGCTCGACCTGTTCGAGAACGACCTGCCTGATGAGGACGTCCGCGACATCGAAGTCGAGGACGCCTCCATCAACCCGATTCTGATGGTGCTGCTCGTTGGCCTGGGCGTGCTGCTGGGTGTGCTTGGGTTCCTGGCATTCAAGTGGCTGTGGGCGCACGTCATCCCAGTTGTTGCGGTGCTGCTTGGCATCGTCGCAGTGGTCGGCGTGGTTTTCGGTGTGCGTGCGATGCGCACCGGACGTGATGGTCTGAACATGGCGCTTGCAGGTATCGCTGCAGCAGTTATGGCATTTGGGCCCGCGTTGATCTAAACATGGCAACCATGGCAAACATCGCAATTATTGGCGCCGGAAATATCGGCGAAGCGCTCCTGTCGGGTCTGATCCAGTCCGGTTACGACCCGGAGAAGATCACGGCGACGAATAGGTCGTCGCAACGCAGCGAAGTATTGCGTGAGCGCTACGGCGTGCGCACCACCAACGACAACCACGAAGCCGTACAGCACGCCGACGTCGTGTTCCTGTGCGTGAAACCCGCGGGCATCCTCGACGTCATCGCCGAAATTGGCGAAGGCTTTGGCGACGCCGACAACACCCCGGTCCTGGTCTCCATGGCAGCAGGTATCACGCTGGCAGCGATGGAAGAGGCAGTGGCGCTCGCAGGCGCCCCGATCGCGCGCGTTATGCCGAATACGCCCATGCTCGTCGGTAAGGGCGTGCTTGCGGTGACCTACGGGCGTTTCGTTGACGACGAGCAGCGGCAGACCGTCGATGAACTGCTCGCCGCCGCCGGCGAGGTTGTCACCGTCACCGAACCGCAGATCGACGCAGTGACCGCAGTGTCCGGCTCCGGCCCTGCGTACTTCTTCCTTGTCACCGAAGCGATGGTGGACGCGGGCGTGTCCCTCGGCCTGCCGCGCGACCTTGCGGAGCGTCTGGCTAAGGCCACCGCGGCCGGTGCAGGCGCGATGCTGGAAGGCGAGGATGGGCCCGTGCAGTTGCGTGCCAACGTTTCGTCCCCGGCAGGCACAACCGCGCGTGCAATCCGCGAGTTGGAGGAATCCGGTCTGCGTGGTGCGTTCTACCGCGCGATGGAGGCCTGTGCGCGCCGGTCGAAGGAACTTGGCGAGGAATAACCCCGGTAGTCACACCCGTCACAACTGATGCTGTGTGTTCACTACCTGCACTCTGAAAAAATTCTCTCCCTTAAGTCGCACTCAACCCATGTTTCACGTTAGGGTGGTTGGAGCACGTGCGTGTTCGTCCTGCGGGAGGGGAAGCCTGCAGCGCGTTTGCGTGCCGAGAGGTAAGAATTAAGTGGTTAATGAAGATAAAGGAAAGTTCCTGACGGTCGCCGAAGTCGCGGAGATTATGCGCGTCTCCAAGATGACCGTCTACCGCCTCGTTCACTCCGGCGAACTGCCTGCCGTCCGCGTAGGCCGTTCGTTCCGTGTCAACGAAAACGCGGTGAACGAATACCTGGAGTCCTCCGTCTACGACGTGGGGTAAAACCACTCCAGACCCCTACGAAACGCCCGTTCCCACCTGATTTCAGTGGGGGAACGGGCGTTTTCGGTTTTTGGCTGCTGGTCTGCACGCCTGTATGCTTGGCGTGTTCAGGTTGGCCACAACCTGTGGGAGTGTGCACCTCCCACTGTTCCGCGCAAGCGGTCGTGCCGACCACGTACGTACGAAGCAACGTTAGAAAAGAGGAAGCCTTATGGGTTCAGTTATTAAGAAGCGCCGCAAGCGTATGTCGAAGAAGAAGCACCGCAAGATGCTCCGCCGCACTCGTGTGCAGCGTCGTAAGCTCGGCAAGTAAGCCAAGCGCCGCCCGCCTCCGTTTTTGTGGAGGCGGGCTTTTTGTTTGCCTTCCGTGGAGCGGATGGTGGGGTGTGGGTGTGTCCCTATATATGGCGTCGGATTGGGGTTGGGGCGGATGGTGGGGTGGTGTTCTCCTGGTCTGTGGGCTGATCGTCTAGCTGGGCTTGTGATGCTGCTAGACGATCTCGTTTCGGCCTCTGTGTTTGCCCTGGTGGTGTTGGGGTTGTTTGTCGTTATGGGGCTGATCGTCTAGCTGGTGTTTCAGGGTGCTAGACGATGAGCGTTGGGGTGGTGGACTGGTGTGTTCGTGGGGTTGAAACACGGTGTTTTCGTGTCTTGAGCGCTGTTGTTGCGTGCCTGCTCCTAAAACGGGGGTAATTTGCGGGGGTAAG
>NZ_KV826416.1:0-212 GCF_001835905.1 Corynebacterium sp. HMSC034E11 | reverse complement strand
GACGATTGGCCCGCTTTTTTGGCGGGCTTTTTCGTTATGTGAAGAGTTGTTGCATGGCTCCGGGCGGATGCTTCTCGACGACCGACCCTCCCGGCGATACCCACACCGGTATCCCATCGCGTATCTGTATCCGCCCGTAGCGGTTTTCACGCGGGTCATCGTCGTTGCGCCCGTTATGAAACCGACATAACGGCACGAGGTTGGCCAGGTTG
>NZ_KV826415.1:219522-271234 GCF_001835905.1 Corynebacterium sp. HMSC034E11 | reverse complement strand
ACCCCGGCGGGTACGCCTACCTGTCGTGCGACGCGTTGACAATCAAAGTGCGTGAAGGTGGCCGGGTGGTCAAATGCTCCGTACTGCTTGCCACCGGTGTCAACGCCGACGGGTACCGCGAAATGCTCGGCATGCATGTTGCCACCACGGAATCCAACGCGTCGTGGAAGGGCTTCTTCCAGGACTTAAAAGCCCGCGGACTTCGTGGTGTCTTCCTTGTCACCAGTGACGCCCATGAGGGCATCCAGCACGCGATATCTGAAGTGCTGCCCGATGCGTCGTGGCAGCGCTGTCGCACCCACTTCGCGAAAAACCTCTACGAAAAAGTCCCCAAGACCCAGTGGCCGATGGTCTTAAGCGATGTTCCAGACAATCTTCCAACAACCCGACGCCCAATCCACCTGGCGACAAGCCCGCGAAGTTGTTGACCTGTTAGAACCAAAGTTCCCGCAGGTTGCGTCCTACCTGGAGGAATCCCTCGATGACGTGTTGGCGTTTACCGCAGCACCGAAACCAGTCTGGAAGAAAGTCTGGTCCAACAACCCCACTGAACGGTTAAACCGGGAGATCCGCCGGCGCACCGACGTTGTGGGCATCTTCCCGAACCGTGAATCCATCATCCGGCTTGTCGGCGCGGTGCTTGCCGAGCAGCACGACGATTGGATCCAGCAAAAACGCTACATGTCACTATCCGCACTCGAGCACACCAAACACCTCATGCACCAAACTGGAGGTGAACATGGCGAACATCACCAGCTAACCGCCTAACAAAACCCCGAACTTCATACCGAGCCGAAAGCACAAACGGCTACACCACTACACGGGACTTGACCTGCGATCCCTCGCTGAAAATGGACTGAATCAGCGGCGCAGCAGTAGCGTTGAGGCACATCTCACCACATGACTGCGGAGTCTGACGGCATATTTGTTCGAAAAGTTTCACGGCGACGTCTTTGTGCTCTCTATGCTCGGTGGTGTTTGACGCAGTAGTGAACTGAAAGGAACACCATGGGTTTCCAGACTCCCATGTACCGGCTGGATGAGTACCTCAAGGACACCACAACCGGCGTTATCCAACTGCCGGATTTTCAGCGGCAGTACAAGTGGGATGAAGAGCGCGTTCGTCAGATTCTGGTCACTGTGCTCCGTGGGCACCCCATGGGAGTCGTGATGCTGCTGGAAACCGGTAATGACCAGGTTCGTTTCAAGCCCCGCCCCGTTGAGGGCACTGACGTGCAGGATAAAGAACCTGGTTACCTGCTTCTCGACGGACAGCAACGCTTAACCTCCCTGACCCAGGCTCTGACCGGAGACGGAGTTGTCCACACGAAGGATGCCCGAGGGAAGCTCCTCGATAGAAGGTTCTTCATCAATATTGCAGATGCGCTCGCCGACCCCGATAGGGTTGAAGACGCAGTGATTGCGGTCCCGGCGGACGGGATCATGAAGAAGAACTTCGATCGCGACGTAGTGCTGGACCTGAGCACCACTGAAAAGCAGTACGAGAACGGCTACTTCCCGTTGAACTTGCTCTACTCAAGCGCGGGCACTCGGTGGCTGATGAAGCACCCGGACAACGATGTCGCTCTTGAGTTCCTCGATACCTATGTTCAGCGGGCTTCGCAATACCAGATCCCTGCAATTGAGCTTGACAAAGAAACCGATAAGGCGGCCGTGGCCACGGTCTTTGAGAAGGTGAACATCGGTGGGCTTCCACTCAATGTGTTCGAGCTTTTGACTGCTGTATTCGCAGGTGATGGTTCCTATTACGCCGAGACCGGTGAGGATTTCAGACTTAACGACGACTGGGTGGAAACCAAAAAGCTTTGGAACGAGTACCCGGTCCTGAAGAAAGTGGAGAACACCGACTTTCTCCAGGCCGTCACCATGCTCTCGAGCTTGAAAAAGCAGCAGGCAGCACCGCCGGAACAGCGAAAGGTTGCAGTAACTGCGAAACGTGAAGACGTACTTCGCCTGACCCTCGAGGATTACCTTGAGTGGCGCGATCCGTTGCGAGAGACCTTCTTGTGGACCGCACGATTCCTCGCTGACCTGCATGTGTTCACCGCGCGAGACATCCCGTATCAGAAGCAACTGGTTCCGCTCGCTGCGATCAAGGTGGTGCTGGGGCAGGATGCTGATCTTCATTCGGTGCGCGCTCAGCTTGTCCGCTGGTACTGGTCTGGCGTGTTTGGTGAGTTGTACGGCAGTGCCATCGAAACCCGTTTCGCGCGCGACCTGGAGATGGTCCCCGCTTGGTGCAAGGACGAAACCAGCCCTGCACCGCGTACCGTCACCGATGCGAACTTTGTTGAATCCCGTCTTCACTCGATGCGCACCCGTAACTCTGCAGCGTACAAGGGTGTGATGGCGCTGCTAATGGCCAATAATTCCAAGGACTGGATGGAAGACAAGATGTTCGGTGCCGTCCAGTACAAGGACATGAACGTCGACATTCATCACATCTTCCCGCAGGCTTGGTGCAACAAGAACAACATTGACGACGAACACCGCGAGTCCATCGTGAACAAGACGATGCTCAGTGCCCGTACCAACCGCGTTATTGGTGGCGTCGCACCGTCGAGCTACGTGGGCAAGATCGAGCGGACTGCGAAGATCGCAGAAGCAGAACTCGACGAACTGCTTCGACCGCACCTCGTTGACCCACAAGCGTTGCGTTCGGATGACTTCGAATCGTTCTTCGCCACTCGTCGCGAAGCACTGTGTCAGTTGGTTGAGAGCGCGATCGGCAAACCGGTCCCGCGCGACGTCTCTGCCGGTCAGAGCGAAGAGGACTCCTCTCACTTCGACCAGGAAGAGATGTAGCGTGCAACTTCCCGAGGGACGAACGATCGACGTTCGAGATCTTTCATCGCTGGCTCCCGCGTTCAAGAAGGGCGAGTCAAAGTGTGGTGTTTACCGGCTGCACTTTGAAAATGGCGAGGCGTATCCGGGGCAGTCGAGGAATGTAGTGACACGGTTCGCGGGTCATCGTAGGCGTTGGCCAGACATTGTTGCCGTAGATTTCTTCCCCCTTCCGACAGATCAGCTCAACGAAGCCGAGCAGTTCCTCATTACAGAAACTGAAGCCGAGTATTCGGTGAGGAACATCATGCTGACGAATCGGCCACGGGGTAACGACACCGCTGAAATTGTCACCCGTGAGGGGACAACTATTGCGCTTCCATGGGAGCGTGAGCGAGCAAAGGGCGCGACGCAGTCCTACGCAGATGAGGTTGATGCCAAACTTGTAGAGCTGTTGCGCCACCCGAAGTTTCTTGAGGTTCGGGCGCTAGTCGGCTGGTATATCGCTAATACGATGCCGGATCCGGCAGCTGCTGCAGGGCAGTTGTGGACAGTTACTTGTATGCCATCGACAAACCGCACACGGTTTGAGCATCGCCTTCTGACGCTGTCCTGCGGAAACCTCGAAACGCTATTTATCGTGGCTAGCCGCTCAGAGGACTACGAGAATGACCCCAACGTCTTTGTAACTGTGGTGATGAACACTGCACTTTTGGACGACCCAACGCGTTTTCAGGGCGCTGGTTTCCCATGGGGATTCCGTGGTGTGGTCGCGTACCGCGGAGAACGTGTTTCAAGTTTCCAATTCAGCCTCGATACGTTCCTCGCAATCATCGACGGAGATCTCGAATTTCCTCACCTAGACGAGATGCTTGAAGCTGCCTATGCCTTAAACACACGGCTACTTCGGCGAGGTTCCACCATGTACTCCCGCTTCCACAACGAGAAGCTCGCTGATTTGCTGCTCGCGGAAGCGGTTACATGGGAGGAATAATTACTCCTCCAATCCTCGGACGATCCGGTTGGTCTCCATCGCTACACGCGTGACCTTGCCGATCAGGTCCACGATGTAGCGCGGGTTTCCAACCTCGTCTGCCCAGTCGTTCGGATCGTTCACAATTCCAGACGCCTTGTCCTTCTTCACTTGGTATCGGTCAATCAACCACGCCAACGCAGAACGCGAGCCCAGCATGTACTCGTCAGCTTCAGCCGGGATACCGGTGATGGTGACGTGCTTGTTGTAGATCAGCTTGGTCACGTCGTTGACGTTCTTGCCCGTCTCCGGATCCTTTTTGCGTGCCCACTTCATCTTCAACACATGCCAGGTCTCCGGATCAGACTCGTCGCCTTTCACCTCAATATCCAGTGGGTATGGCTCCACATCCTCGTAGCCAACGTGCAGGTCCATGAGTTCCTTGCCGGCGCGCGCGAACTTATCAAACTCTTCGCGCGTTCCCGGTGTCTCAATGTGCGGCAGCATCTTCTTCAAATCCGCCGCGTACGTCTCCCGATAGTTCGGGTCGTGCAGCTTGCCGTAGACGAAGTGGAAAATGTCGTCACCAGTCACATCGGCACCCAGCGCATCACGGTAGAGCGCCTTGATCTCGTCGGTGATGTTGTCCTTGCGCGCATACCCCGCAACGACCTCGCCGACCTGCCCGTAGATCGACGACTCACCCTTGCTTATCGACGCGCCCTCGCCAAACAACCCACCATCCTCAGCATCCACGGGCTCCCAGGTGAAGCGGGAGAAGAACTGGCCAGCGTTCGAACCATAGAGAGCTAGGTCTGGAAGCAGCCTCGTTCCAAATACCGAAAATGGTTTTTCTGCACCAGGATTTAGTGCGTAATAACCGATGTTGCGGTGGTGCTGTGTCGGGAACAGCGACGGCAACTGGTACACCATGTCGTTAAGCTCTTTCGCAAAATAACTGCGCTGTTTGAAAAATGGGCGGTACAACGAGGTGTAGACACGGTCCGTATCGACCGTGATCTCGGTTCCGCGGGCTAACTCCTGTTTCAGGCTGCGGTTCCATGACCCTTGCGTGCTATCGACTAACTCAGGATGCTGAGCAAACAACGCGTCGACACCCTGTTTGCTCTCCTCAAACCCTTCGTTTCGCAACAGGTCTTGCGCTTGGCGGTAGTTCGCAACGTGCGTCTCGATGTTTTCTACGAGTTGGGAGGTCGCAGAAGAATACGACCACGCATCACGTGCAGTTGAAAGGCCACGCGAGTGCTCTTCAAAGAACTTCGTCGAAGTGCCGTTTTTCTCGCCGATGACCGGCCAGGTTGAAAACTCGTCATTGCGTTGATTGAGCCAGTCACCTTCTTTATTGGGATCGATTTGCTTCCAACTCAGCGAGTCAATGTTGTTGCATGCTACTAAATTCAACTTTTCTTCTCGCGTTGCTCTGTTGGGAGTTTGTGCATAGTTCAGCGTGAATCCCGTTGCTTTAGGATTTTTGACACCTATGAGGATTGCCACGGTCGTTTGCGATCCCACACCAAAAACCTGACCGCCTTCGTCCCGCCAATTCGCAGCACGCATATTTCCGCGGAGATTGAACACATACAGGTCTGTGAAGTCATCGTCCATTGAAAGACGCACACCGTCACTAGTATTCCCGTCGATCCATCCTCCATTGGAAACAAAAGCGACGATGCCTTGCTCTCCGATCCTGTCCGTCGCCCACCGGAACGCACGCAAGTACGAGTCGTACAACGAGTTCTTATTCGTCGCCGTCGACTTTGCCGCGTACGTCTCCGCGATACGTGCATCCAGGGTTGGGTACTTCAGATTCGCGTTATTGTCATTCGCATTTTTCTGGCCCGCGGAGTACGGCGGGTTGCCAACGATCACGTTGATCGGGGCCTCTTTCTGGCGAACGATGCGCTCGTTGTTGTTCTTGAAAACCGTCAGATCCAGGATGTCGCCGTCCTCGTGGATCTGGAACGTATCGGCAAGCGCGATGCCCTCAAACGGCACGTACTCCGGCTCCGGCAGGCCCTCACGTTGCGCGGCCTCGGCCTGTAGCGCGTTAAACGTCGTCTCGATATTGACCGCCGCTACGTAGTAGGCCAGGAGCATGATTTCGGTGGCGTGCAACTCGTTGGCGTACTTCCGGGCTAGGTCCTTCGGATCGATCAACCCGGATTGCAGCAGGCGGACCATAAACGTGCCCGTGCCCGTAAACGGATCCAGGATGTGCACGCTCTCGTCCGTAAGCCCGCGGCCGAAGTGTTTCTTCGACACGTCATCGGCAGCGCGAAGGATAAAGTCCACGATCTCCACTGGGGTGTAGACGATGCCAAGCTTGTCGGCGTCGCGCTTGAATGCCTTTTGGAAGAAGCGTTCGTAGAGTTCCTTGATCACCTGCTGCTTCCCGGACGCGCTCGTGACCTCGGAAGCGCGCACACGCACCGAGGCGTAGAACTTCTCTAGCGAATCAGTCTCAGCATCCAGATCACTATCGTCGAGCGCGTCGACCATGCGCTGCATGACCTGGGAGACCGGGTTATGGGCAGCGAAGTCATGTTCGCTGAACAGCGCGTCAAACACTGGGGCGGTAATGAGGTGCTGTGAAAGCATGCTGATCGCTTCGGCATCAGAGATTGAGTCGTTGAGGTTTCCGCGCAAGCCTTCCACGAAAGTTTCGAACTCACGCTGGAGTTTCGGACTCGCAGTTTCCAGAAGCTTATTGATTCGGGTGATCTGGTTTTCAGCGATTACCGCGACATCGTCGGCCCAGTCTTCCCAGTAGGTTCGGGTGCCGACCTTGTCCACGAGCTTGGTGTAGATCGCTTCCTGCCACTTCTCTAGGGAGAAGAGTGCAACTTGCTCGGAGGTGAGCTCCGAGGTCTCATAACCAGGGGTGGAGTCGTTCTTATCGAGCTCTGCCTTTGCTTTTTCGACTTCGACGTGAGTGACATTGATCGGGAGCTCATCAGGCTTGTCACCGTTCAAACCAATCGAGTTCACCTTGGCGTTGAAGCGGTCATCGTGCGCACGCAGCGCGTTGAGAATCTGCCAAACCACCTTGAAACGAACGTTGTCGTTCAGCGCTTCGGATGGTGACTTCCCTGGAGGAACCGCGACGGGGAGGATGATGTAGCCGTAGTCCTTGCCTTCGGACTTGCGCATCACGCGGCCGACCGACTGAACCACGTCGACCATGGAATTGCGCGGGTTGAAGAAGATCACCGAGTCCAAACCAGGCACGTCAACGCCCTCAGAGAGACACCGGGCGTTGGTGAGGATGCGAGTTTCGTCCGGCTCCATGGATGCCTCGAGCCATGCGATCTTGTTGCCGCGCTCCATCGCGTTCATACTGCCGTCGACGTGCTGTACCGCGACGGACAAATCCACGTTGTGAAGAGAAACATCGTTGGTCGCAGCATGCTCGCGAAGCGTTTGTTGGTGGCTTGCGATGAGTCCCGGGTACGTTTCCGCGATCAGCTTCGAAGTCTTGATGTCCTTCGCGAAGGCAACGGTGCGCTGCATCGGTGCAGCATCTTCCTCAAATCCGCCTTTTTGCCCTTGCAACTTGCCGGAGCGCTTTGCGAGTGCGTTCCACGCACCGATCATCGCTGAAGCGGTGGTCAGGTTCATGCCTTCCTGCGTGTGCCGAGCCAGTGCTTCGGCAGCAACGTCCTCGTCCACGGTCATCACCAAGACGCGATAGTCGGTGAGCAGGCCCTTATCCACCGCTTCACCAAATCCGAGTCGGTGAAACTCTGGACCGTAGATGGCCTCGTCGTCCATGGAAGCCAGTTCGGCTGAGTGTTCTTCGGCTTTGGTTTTGACGGAGTCGTCGAAAAGCCGTGGTGTCGCGGTCATGTACAGACGACGAGCAGCCTTGATGTAGTCGGCATCATGGATTCGAACGAAATTGGATTCATCCGCTCCGGCGAGTGTGACACCGGTGGTGCGGTGAGCCTCGTCGCAGATAACGAGGTCGAAATCGTCGAGGCCCTTCGCCTGAGCATCATGAACAGCGGGCAAGGACTGGTAGGTGGAAAAGACGACGTGCAGACCATTGGCGCGCTTTCCTTGCGAGAAAAGAGTAGCGATGTCGTCGCCATCAGTGGAGACAGGGACCTCGAGGTCGTACGAGGCAATGTCTTCGGCCTGGCGGCTGGCCTTGTTATCGGAGCAAACCGCGAAGCTCTTCAGATCTAGGCGAGCCTGCGCAGTCCACTCGCGAAGTGTCTGTGCGAGCAGTGCGATGGAAGGAACGAGGAAGAGGACGCGGGCGCGGCCCCCCTTGTCCTTTGCAACTTGTTCAGCTAGGCGGAGCGCAGTGAACGTCTTTCCTGTGCCGCAGGCCATGATGAGCTTGCCGCGGTCGTGGGTATTGAACCCAGCCATGACGTTCTCGATCGCCTGCTGCTGGTGCGGACGCGGCTCGAAGGTTTCGCGCCGGGTGAGGCGAACCTGCATCTCGGAGCCGGGGAACACAACATCCCAGTTCACGGGTGATTCTGCGATCTGATTAAAGCCGATACGGCTTGTGGGGATCTGCTGGTTTTCTAGAGCATCTTCCGCATTTTTCGACCACTTATCGGTCGTCGAAATGATGTAGCGGTGAACGAAGTGTTCGACGCTCGACTCAGTCTCAAACGAGCGGCCGGAGGCCTCGAAGAACGAATCGATGTGCTGCTTCTGGATGCTCGTGGTCGGCTTGTAGAACTTGGCCTGGATTGCCACCCATTTACCGTCATCCTTGCGGCGCGCAACCAAGTCAATGCCCGTATCAGCCTTGCCACCGTTGTAGCGCCACTTATCCCAACGCTGAACCTCGTCGAACTGCGCAGAGAGAACGGGATCGGTCTTGAAGAAGTTGACCATCAACTTCTCAAACGCGATCCCGTACTTGCCCTGAGGCTGATTCTCACGGAGCTGATCGAGGACTTCGCTGAATGACGACATGGGCCTTATTGTGCCGTGTCGAAGCGAAGTCCTCTATTAAAAACACACTTCAGTTCTTGCTGATGCAGAGAAGCCAGAGCGCAAGATTCCTTTTGGGGAATAGTTGTATGGAACCAGTTACTGACGCCTTGCCAGGCGGATAAGTTCGCGAACCATCAAGAAACTCTTTTCAAAGGACGTGAGGGGAAGGAACTCGTAGATCGAATGGAAGTTGTGCGCTCCAGTGAAAAAGTTTGGAGTGAAAACCCCTTGGCTGGAAAGCCAGGATCCGTCGGTGCCCCCGCGCATTGAGAGAGGCTTGGGAGTGATGCTCAGATTCTCCATAGCCTGCAGGATGCGGTCTGTGGCAACAGCGTTCTCCAGCGTTTTCGCGTCTTCGATATTGCTGTAGGTGTCCTCAACTCGGATATCGATGGTTGCCTTGGGGTTATTCTTCCGGGCGCGATCTACGGCTTCGGCGACATGTTGCTTCTTCTCTTTGTACTTCACGCGATCGTGTTCACGAACACTGATCGTGAGCGTGGTGGTCGATTGATTTCCGTCGATGCCGTGTACCCAGATGTAGCCTTCACGGTCTTCGGTGTTTTCTGGGGTTTCTTCTCGGTCAAACGAATCGATGATGTCGTGAGCAATGAGAATCGGGTTTACAAGGTTGCCCTTGGAGTTCATCGGGTGCGCAGTGACGCCCTCGATGAAGATCGTAATGGTGGCTGCATTGAACGTAGCCTCAACAATCTCTCCGATTTCGCAAGAGTCGAGGGTGAAAGCAAAGTCAACCGGAAAGCGGTCCAAGTCGAGTGTTCGGACTCCCCGAAGACCAATCTCCTCATCTGGAACGAAGGAGAGGTACACATCTCCGTGAGGGAACGAAGCGCCCTCCAGCAACCTGACCGCTGTTTCCATTACTGAGGTAACGCCTGCTTTGTCATCAGCACCGAGAACACTTGTGCCATCCGTCACCAGGATGTTGTCGCCGATGTAAGCCTTCAATTCTGGATGCTCATCCGATCGCATCCAGATCTGCTTTTCATCGTTCAGAAGGATGTCTCCGTCGTCGTACTCGACAACGTGTGCATGAACGTCAGGGGAGAGATTGACATCCACGGTATCGAGGTGTGTGCAAAAACCGATGGTGTAGAAGTCTTCAGGATTCTCAACGTTAGAAGGGATCCGGGCGGTGACCACGGCAGTGTCACTTACATGAACGTCCTCGGCTCCCGCGTCGTTCAGCTCCTTAGCCAATAGTTTGGCCAAATCCCACTGGCCAGCGCTACTGGGCACAACTCCCTTCGACGCGTCCGATTGGCTCGAGATTGTGGAATAACGCAAGAAGCGCTCGACGAGTGCTGATTGGTCGGGTGTGACAGTCAATGGAGAGATCCTTTCAGTTTGAGCCGCAACTTAACCGGAGTAGCTGTAGGCCGCATCGATCCCAAGTGGGATGTTGAGCCCCCAGAAAACAAAGAGCATGATCGTGAAGGAGATTAGAAGTGCGGCCGAATACGGCATCATGACCGAGGACAGGGTGCCAATGCCTGCTTTCTTTACGTATTTCTGGCAATACGTAATGATCAGCGGATAGAACGCAAACATTGGTGTGACTACGTTTACAGCGGAGTCACTGATTCGGAATGTGGCTTGCGTTAGTTCTGGCGCAATACCGACACCCATAAGCATTGGGACGAAGATCGGCGCAAGGATCGCCCACTTAGCGGAGGCGGAAGTAATTACAAGGTTCAGCAGCCCGACAAAAAGAATGATGCCGATGATGGTGAGCTGCGGTGGCATATTAAGTTTCTGGAGGAATTCTGCGCCAGAAACTGCAAGTAGCGAGCCGATTTGGCTTTGGTTGAAAGCCCACATGAATTGGGCAGCAAAGAAGTAGAAGACGATTAGTGGCACCAGGGTGGTGACCATTGTCTCCATTGCTGCTGAGACATCCTTCGGGCTGCGGAACTTTCCAGACAGTGCACCATAAAGGAGACCGACCAAGCCTGTCGCCACGAAAATCAAAGTCACAATCGATTTCATGACAGGAGCATCGGGGGCGGTGAGTGAACCGCTTTCAGAGCGCCAATTCGAGTCTGCTGGAATCATGGTCACAGCCATGGCCACCATTGCGATCAGCAGCACTGCAGAGGAAATGTACAGCGCTCGGGTTTCTTGAGCAGTGAGGGGCTGGTCGACAGTCTCCACCTCGTCGGGGTGAACATCGATTGGGAAGCTGCGTTGGCACCAGGGTTCGACCCATTTGTCAGTAACTAGCCACAAGGCCGGAATAACGATGAAGGTTGCGCCAAGGCCGTAGAAGTAGTTGCTCAGGATGTTAACGCTGTAGTTCGGGTCGATGATCTGTGCTGCTGGTTCAGTGAACCCCTGGATGACGGGGTCAATGGCAGACGGGGTGTAGTTTGCAGCGAATGCACCTGCGATACCAGCAAATGATGCTGCGATACCAGCAAGTGGATGGCGGCCGACTGCATAAAACATGTAGGCAGCGACCGGAATGATGACGACGTACCCAGTGTCCGGACCTAGGTGCGAAAGCATTCCGGCGACGACGATCATTGGGGTAAGCAAGAATTTTGGCGTCCGGGCGAGCAGCTTTCTCAGCGCGGCGTTGATAAAGCCTGAACCGTCGGCGATGCCAATACCGATGGTTGCCACGATGACCATGCCCAGAGCAGGGAACGTAGCGAAATTGGTCACAGCGGAGGCGAGGAGATCAACGAGCTTCTCTGGGGCGAGCATGTTCACGATCGAGATTTGCTCGCCGGATGCTGGGTTTACGTAACCAAACGTAAACCTCGACAGCAGTGCTGAAAGCGCCAAAACGATGACCAGCGCTCCAACGAAGAGGGTTGTGATGTCGGGGATTTTGTTGCCGATTCGAACAACCGCCCCGAGGAATCCCTTCGGTTCCGCTAGGTTCGTGTCGGACTCGCCAGTCGTCTCTGTTTCGATAGCCCCTGCTGGTTTGGAGGAGCTATGGCTTCTGTCTGCTGAAGTCTTATTTCTGGCCATTAGGACCCTCCCTTAGATCATGGACTATGTGTCGTTGATCACTGTTGTGACTGAGCTATTGGCTGAGAATAGACGAAGAATTCGATCAGTGAGGCAGGTTTAGGGAGATACATGCAGGAAGACGTGGCGTGGAGGAGTACCACCGGCTGATTCCGGTAACCAGCCGGACAAGCGAAAGGCCCGGAAAGTGATGGAAGAGATCACAATCCGAGCCTTAGGCGGGCTGCTAGCCAGACTGCTTGCGGATCTGATCCGCAAGTTGATTGACTGGCCAGATAGCTAGTCTCGCCGAACCCTTGCGCTGGTAAACCAGCCCGCGCAGGGGTTCAACCGTTTTTGCCGACATGAGTGGAGGTCATGTCGTGGCTAAGTCTAACTGAATATCAGGCACGCACAAGGGTTGAAGCTGTTCGGAGCGAACGACCTACCTCCGGAACTTGCTGATCAAAGCCATAACGCCAGAAATTGCAGCGGTGAGGCCTCCCATGAGGAATCCCATAGCGAACGCACCGGTGATGAAGGACTTCGCGTCTGGGTCGAACGTCTCAGTGCAAAGGCCGAAGAGGAAGAACGACGCCAGGGCGATGGCGGCGGACCACTTGAACACCGTGGATGGGTTGGGGCGCTTCCTCGGTGGGGTAGAGGGTTCCATCGGGGCGACGTTGTACTGCGTAGGAGTGGCGGGAACCGGCGTGTAGCGCGGGGCATGCGCTGCGGCGAGCAGTTCTTCTGGGGACAGTTCGGTGGGGTCTTGCTGCGGTCGCGGCGCGTATTGCTGCAAAGGAAGGAACTTCTACCAACGACGTGCTGCGGAAGCTTATTGAAGTAGGTGTCGACCGGCATGGTGACGAGGGGGCTACTGTTCCCGTGAGCGAATTGATGCGCCTCATTGACGCAGCGCGCGGCGTGTAAAAACAGAGATGCTTGGTCGCTGCCGGCTATTGGTAGATCTCGCCTTCCGGATCTGCGGAGTGGATGACTTCCTCCACTGCGTCGCACAACGCGGGGTCGTCAATGTATCCCTGCCGGCATCCCCATTGGGTTTGTAGTTCGCCCGAGCTGGGGTTTCGCGTACCGTTTGGGGCCGTGCCGTATCCGGTTACTGTAGCGCCCTGCGGAGCCTCAGCAGGATTCTCTTCTTCCATGTAGTTCGCGCCTCCCATTTGGTTAAAGCACCACTCGGAGTACGAAACGCTGCCGTCGGATCAGCGTGCGGCCCCCGGTGTGCCAGCTAGGCACTCGACGACGGTCGGCTCTCCTGCAGGAGCGGATTCTGCAACGGGCGTCGTTTCCGTCGTGCTTGGGGTCTCGGTGACCTTGTCGGAGTCGCCGCAACCAGTGGGGACGGTAGTCAGAACTAGGGCGGCGATCATGGTGCGCTGCATGCGTGAAATCTTAGATCGACCGGGGACGGTGTCGTCGTTAAGCGGAGCTGTCCCTCGGAAACGATGCGCGGGGTTACAACCGCCAGTCCTCTACTTGTAGCAATGGGACACGGGAGAACTCCCGGGTGTTGGCGGTAACGAGAACGCAGTCGTTTGCCCGTGCCTGAGCTGCTATCCACAAATCGTTGGGACCGATTGGCTGTCCGATCGCCTCTAGCTCCAAACGGATGTCAGCGTAAAGAGCTGCCTCGGACGCTCCGGTTCCGACTACCTGGTACGCCTGCTCGAGTTGCTTGACAGCATCGGTCCGACGAATCGACGTTGACTTACCCGCACCAACCCGCAGCTCTCCAAGGACAATGGAAGACAGCACGATGTCGTCGGCTCGAGTTACGCGCATGCGTTCGAGGACATTGGCGTTACTGCGACGAAGGGCATCGATCCACACATTTGTGTCTAGGAGGAAGCGCATCATTCATCCCACTTTGGGATCGGATCTAGGGGGAGATCAGAGGGTTCTTCGAACCCGTCCGCCCACCCATCCGGTAAATCGGCAGTGATCACATCGAGCACATCGAGAGCCGAGAGCGGCTCAGGAGAGACGTAAAGCTTGCCCCCAATCTTTTTCAGCCAAACCGTTTCAGAATCGAAACGAAAGTCCTTGGGAATTCGGATTGCTTGACTGTTGCCCGACATGAAGACCGTGGTTTCGACGGAGTCTGCTGCAGCCTCAGTCATGAACACCTCCTCGTATATATGACGTAATATATACGGTTTGGGACGTCAGGACGAGCACTCCGGCTAGAAAAGCTCCCGCACCGCAGCCCGCGCTGCCCAGGTATCGCGCGGGATGGTCAGGGCGCCGGTGAAGGCGACGCGATCGCCGGGGTGCAGGGTGAAGGTGGAAGGGGTTGGGCCGGTGAGGGGGTCGCCGAGAAGCGAATGCACGAGAGCGGGATCAACGCCGAGCGCTTCTGCAATGCTGAGCAGGGTTGCGCGTTCCTCGTCGATGATTATGCCGTCTGACCAGGCTTCGACGGCGAGTTGGCGGGTGAACTCCTCGTTGATGGCCTCGACATCATCGGCGCTTAGGCCTGCGGCGATGGCGGTGGACTCGAGTTGGCGCATTTCGATGCGGGAAATCTCGCGGTCTACAAGCGCGCGAGTCAGTTCGGCACGGTAGGTGGCTTCATCCTTGGTGCCGGCCTCAGGCAATGTGCGCGAAAGCTGGCCCGCCCAGGAGGGGGCGCCGCCGCGGGGAAGCGTGCGGACCTCGGGCGCGGGCGTGGTGAACAGCGCAGCCGGATAGTGAGCGATATCCGCGCGGTGGTTCGTGTGCAGGTACGCGAGGAGATCGGCGGTGGCCTGGGCGTCCGCAAGCGCAGAGTGCGCCAAACGGTTGTGGATCTGTGCGATGGCAAGCGCATCGCTGAGTTTGCCCACGCCAAGGTGCTGCTTGGTCAGACGCATCGTGTCCAACCACTCGCACATGCCATCCTCCGCGCCCGCGCGTGCGAACTCGTTGGCCAGGAAGCGGCGCTCAAACGACGCGTTATGCGCCACCAACGTGCGGCCGTTCAGCAGCGCACCAAGATACGCGGCGACGTCGCGGAACACCGGCGCATCCACGACGTCCGTCGCCGTGATCTTATGGATGTAACTGTTCGGAATGTCACGCTCCGGCTGGATCAACGTCTCCCACGTGCCCTCCACCGTGAGGTCGGGGCGCAGCAACACCACGCCGATCTCCACAATGCGATCGAGGTTGCTTAACCCCGTCGTCTCCAGATCGACCACCGCAAACCCGTGCTGTCGGTCCATTCCTGCTCCTTATATCCGAACGGTCTAGGCGCGATTTTCGACGCCACCATCAACCTAAAGCACGCGCCGACGCGGTCAGGTGGGGAGTCGGTCGGGTGTTCGATGGAACCGTAGGCGGCCTCGCCACGTCTAACTCAATGAAAGGGTTTTCATTGTCAATGGATAGTTGACAAGAGATTGCAATGGGGGGTTGAAGTGTGAAGCGGTATGCAGTAATAAAGAAGTTGCGAGACGAGGCTCGTCGGCGTGGTCTTGAATTTGAGCAGATACCACTCAAAAGACATGATGCATTTCGAGTGGGGGAGACGACCAAAACTCTCGGACGGCACCGCGAAATCGACGATCTCGCAGCACGAAAATTCTTTGATCAATTTCAGGCGGAGCTAGGAAAAGGGTGGTGGAGATGAGGTCGTTTACTGTCACTGCTGAGCGTGGTGCGAGTGGTGCCTGGGTTTTGGAGTGCGCAGAGCTTGGCGTTGTGTCCCAAACGCGGCGGCTCGATCGCGCAGAAAAGGAAGTGCTTGAAGCGCTAGCTTTTCAGTCTGGACTTGCTCCAACCGAATTTGAGGTTGAAGTGATTCCGATTTTGCCTTCTGAAGTTGAAACACTTCGTCAGCGTGCCGAAGAGCTTGGGGTGAAGGCAAAAGAGGCAAATGGAAAGGCAGCTGCTGCTAGAAGCGAGCTTGCGCAAAAGATGAAAGCGGAAGGTTTCACGCTTCGCGAGATGGGACAGGTCCTGGGAGTGTCCTATCAGCGAGCAGCAGAGCTTGCAGGGTAAGAGGACCCTATCGCGGGAAGGAGAGAGCACGATGAGGCCTAGATATGAAGAGCTCGAATCTCTTGAGGGCGTTCGTATTTCGCGGCCGCCACATATGGGAGAGATTGCCGCTGCGCGATTTCTGGTCAAACAGATTGAGCAGGGAAGAAGCGACGGCGAGTTGTCGCCGTTTCTGCTTTGGGTTGCAAACTACGGCACCCCTGACGAGCCACCCGGGCCGATCATTCAGCCCCGCGACCAGTCTGCCTAACCGCTAGAACAGCTCCCGCACCGCAGCCCGGTCGACCTTGCCCGGCCCCAACTGCGGCAGCGCCGGCACAACCTTGAGTTCCTTCGGTACTTGCCAGCGTGCGATTTCACCGGTGTCCTCGGCGTCCGCAAACGCGTCCATGATGTCCGCCACGCTCGCAGACCCGGTGTACGCAGCGCAAATACGTTCGCCGAAGCGCGCATCTTGCTTACCGACGACACAGGCACCCGTCACCCCATCCACCTTGAGCAGGAACGTCTCCAGCACTTCGGGGTGGAGTTTGAGGCCGCCGGAGTCGATGATGTTGTCGATGCGTCCGTGGACGGTGAGGTGGTCGTCGATAAGTGAACCCGCGTCGGAGGTGCGGAACCAGCCGTCCTTGAGATCATCGGAGAGCGTCTGCGATCCGACATTGCGGTAGCCGCGTGCGACCATGGGGCCGCCGAGGTGGATGCGGCCGTCGACGATTTTTACGCGGGCGCCGGCGATGGGCACGCCGTCGTAGACGCAGCCGCCGGAGGTTTCCGAGGAGCCGTAGGTGGTCACCACGTTGATGCGCAGTTTCTTTGCCGACTCGAGCAGGCGCGGGTTGGTCGCCGCCCCGCCGACCAGCACCGCGGAGAAGGTCCGCAACGCGTCGATGCCCTTGAGCGTCGAGGTCGCCTTGGCCAACTGCATCGGCGTCAGCGAGGTGTAGGTGCGCTCTCCGGTGCTGGCCAGATCGTGGGCGTGGTGGGCGAACTCAGCGACATCGAAACCGTTCGTGAGGTCCACAAACGCCGGCTCCACGCCTGCGACCATGCTGCGCACCAGCACCTGCAGGCCCGCGATGTACGCCGCCGGCATGGCCAGCAGCCACTGGCCTTCGCCACCCAACGCCTGGTGGGTCGCGTCCGCGCTCGAGATCAGGTTCGCCGGGGTCAGCATCGCGCCCTTCGGCTTGCCCGTGGACCCGGAGGTGGAGACGACGAGGGCGATGTCGTCGTCGATAGGCGCGCCGGGCTCCAACGTGTTGCGCAGCAGGTTCGTGCGCGCCGGGTCGTTCGTCGGCACCGGCAATAGCGCGCGCTGGCCGGTCAACGCCTCCTCGAGCGCGGGCATGATAGCCAGCGGATTCGCGGGATCGACGGGCAGAAGTTCGAGCAGGTTCGTCACAGCGTACGAGCGTAGCCGGTGGGATTTCGCGCGCCGCGAAGGCCGTGACGTGTAACACCTGTTTGCGAGCCCACCGATAGAACAAGCATGAAGAAGTTCATCGCATCGGCCGTCGCCGCGGCGACCGCCTTCACCGTCACTGTCCCTACGACCCACGCCGCCACGCTCACGCCTGCGGACAACGGCCAGTGCCGCGTCACCCTCAACGACGCGGAGCGCGGCCCCGCCTGGCAAGCCGAGCGCATCGCGAAAACCCTCACCCACGGCATGTACGCCACCGCCGTCACCGAAGCATTCGAGGCAACTTTCGAGGGGCTCAAGCCGCTTGGCGACGACCACCTCACCCAACCGGCCATCATCGCCGTCCAGGAAATCCGCCTGGCAGGCGAGGAACCCGGCGCCCGCCCCGACTACGACGCCGCCCGCGCCGCCACAAAGGCCAAACTGGCAGAACTGGGCCTGACCTCCACTGACGCCGACTTTTACCTGGACATGAAGCAGGGCTCCCAGATCCCGCTCTCACCAGCAGGCAAGGCGTTGAAGGGCTCGGCTGGCTGGTACATCGGCATCGACGGCTCCGTGCCAGAAGTAAACGACCTTGGCCCGGACTACGAGTTCGGCCGCACCGGCGCGAACACCGCCCGCTTCCTCAAGCACATGCCCGAGTGGCAGCGCAACGCGTTCGCCGCCAACATGTCCAAGACCTACTTCGGTCAAGCCTTCGACTCGCTCGAGTCCCGCTACTACCACCCGCTGAGCAGGGCAAAGAAGTGCGACGACAATCCGCCGCTGCTCTTCAGCATGCAGAACGCGGAACTGCCCGCTGCACCGGAGCTGAAGAACACGCTGCCCGGCAAGCCAGCCGACCCGGATAAGCCGGCGCCGACTCCGGGCACCCCTGCGCCTGACACCCCTACGCCGGAGCAGCCGAAGACCTTCGACGCGAAGCTTGCAGAGATCATCGGCATCATCGCCGCCGTGCTCACCGCACTGGGCGCCCTGTTCGCCCTGCTGAAGACCGCCGGCTTCAACGTGCCGGACTTGCCCCAGATCCCCGGCCTGAACAAGTAGATCTCCTCCTCGGGGAGGAGGTGCGGGGCGGGGGTCGTCGATAGGCTTACGCCCATGCGCTACAAACCGGGTGACCTTGTGCTCGCGGTCGCTGTCGCCATTTTGGCGGCGGTATACACCGCGAGTGCGTTTACCCAACCCATAGACGCGGCAGGTTGGGGCCAGGCCGTGCTGTCGTGGGGCTTTGTCGCGGTGTGCGTGGTGCTCACGAGCAAGCCGAAGTTCTCCTCGGTTGCGCTTATCGCGCTGAATGTTGCCTGGTCGACGATGTGGCTGGCCGCGCCGGTAAACCTTGGCTTTTCGCCGTGGGTGTTGGCGGTCCCGGTGGCCACCTTTATCGCCGGGCGGTTTACAGGGAAACGCTTCGCGCTAGTTGTCCTCGCCGCCGCGTGCGGGTGGGCGCTGCTGTCACCGTTCATGTGGACGTGGGACGACAACTTTGTGTTGTTCTACCGGCACGGGGTCGATCTCGGGATCACGCTTGCGCTGCATTGGGGTGCGAGTGCGGTGGGGTATCTCCTGGGGGCGAATGTGGCGGCTGAGGATGAGGTGCGTCGTCGAGAAGCGAACGCGAAAGAGCAGCGTCTCGCAGCGGCGCGCGAGGAGGAACGCCGCGCCATTGCCCGCGATATTCACGACCTGCTCGGCCACTCGCTGACCCTGATCAAAGCGCAGGCCAATGCTGGTTTGGCGGTGGGGCAGGAGCGGGAGGCGCTGCAGCAGATCAACGAGGCCGCAGGGCAGTCGTTGTCGGAGATTCGCCTGCTTGTGCGGGGTCTGCGTGAGAGCGACCATGCGTTTTCGCCGGCGGCGGGGATCCCTGACCTGCCGTCGTTGGTGCAGCGTTACCGCGACGCCGGTCTGGAAGTGTCGCTGGAAGCACCAGCAGTGGATGTCTCCCCGGTGACCTCGCTTGCTACCTATCGCATCGTGGCTGAGGCACTGGCAAACGCGGCGCGCCACCAAGTCGATCCCACTGTGACGGTTCGGGTCGCACCGGGCGAGACCGTGGTGGTAGAAGTCGTTTCTACCGGCCAGATTCGACCCCAACCAGGCACCGGCGTCGGGCTGGAGGGGCTGCGTGAACGCGCGGCGAGTGCCGGTGGCACGCTGAAGACATGGCAGTCAGGGGAGACGTTTACCGTGCGGGCGGAGTTGGCAGCATGATCCGCCTGCTTCTTGCCGACGACCAACCGCTCCTCCTCAGCGCCCTCCGCACCATCTTGGACGCCCAGGACGACATCACCGTCGTCGCCACCGCCGCCGACGGCGCCGAAGCCGTGGAGAAAACCCGCGCCCACCGCATCGACGTGGCGGTGCTGGACATCCGCATGCCGGTGCTCGACGGCATCACCGCCGCCCGCACGATCATGGAGATGGGCCCACGCGTGATCATGCTGACCACCTTCGACGACGACACCTTGATCCATGCAGCTATCGACGCCGGCGTGCACGGCTTTCTCCTCAAAGACGCCGAACCCGACGTCCTGGCCAACGCTGTACGCGCCGTCGCCCGCGGCGAATCGGTCCTTGCCTCCGGGGTCACCGGCCGCGTGATGGAGTGGGTCCGCGACGGGGGAGCCACCTCAGAATCAGCAGCTGCGCTGGAGGGGCTGACGCAACGCGAACGCGACGTGCTCGCGGAAATTGGCCGCGGCGCGACGAACGCGGAAATCGCCGCCACGCTGTTTATCGCAGAGACCACGGTGAAAACGCACGTCTCCAACCTGCTTTCCAAACTTGGCGCGCGCGACCGGGTGGCGCTTGCCTTGATCGCCCAGCGCGCCGGGATCTCCTCCTAGAGGAGGAGGCAGTGTGGTCCCGCCGGCCGATGTGGTGGCTTTGCTGGGCGACGACCATGAATGCCATGACTGATACCCAACTTGCTTGCCGCGGCGTGGTCGTGTCCTTCGGGGACCACCATGTGCTTCGCGACGTGTCGTTGACCACCACTCCGGGCCGAGTCCACGCTCTGCTCGGCCCCAACGGCGCAGGTAAATCGACCCTGATGTCGGTGCTACTCGGCCTGATCGAACCCGATGCCGGCGAGGTGACACTGATGGGGCAGCCGTTTGACCGTTCGGCGCTGCGCCACGTTGGTGCCTCCATCAACGACCCCGCCTTTTACAGCCACCTCAGCGCCCGCAACAACCTCCGCGTCCACACCACGCTCTTGGGACTTCCGGACAGCGAAGCCGACCGAGTCCTCGAACTGGTCGGTCTCCAAACCGCGGGCAAGAAGAAAGCCGGCAGTTTCTCCACCGGCATGAAAGGCCGCCTTGCGCTCGCCCAAGCGCTGCTCGGCGAGCCAGAGGTGCTTATTCTCGACGAACCACAAAACGGCCTCGACCCTGAAGGCATTGCCCACCTGCGCGACTACCTCCGCGAATACGCGCGAGCTGGACGCACCGTCCTGGTCAGTTCCCACCAACTCGGCGAAGTACTCCACATGGCCGATGACGCCACCGTGATCGCAGGCGGCGGCGTCCGCTTCGCAGGCGAGCTCGCGGAACTCGGCCCCAACCTAGAAGAGTCGTTCTTCCGGCTCACCTCCGGTGGTGACCGATGAACCTCCTACACGCCGAATGGATCCGTGCGCGCGGCTCCATGCTGTGGTGGCTCGCCGGAGCAGGCCTGCTGGTCGGCGTGCTGCTGACGTTGTTCGCCCTGGCCGGAAACGTCGAGACCGCGACGAACCTGCTCTACCCGCAAGGCCTGTTAGTCACCGGCATGGCTGCGCCCGCCGCCGCACTGTTCGCCGGTTTGGCCGAAACCCGCGAGCGTGACGCCCGCGGCGGCGGCACATTGTGGCGGCCGGTTTCACCCATGCGCACCCGCGCCGCCCGCATAGTCGTGGTGTGGCTGGCGCTGGCCGCGTTCGTCGCCTTCGACTTTGTCGTGCCGTTTGCCGCCGGCCTCGTATTCAACCTGGACAACACGGCCTCGATCGCACTCGTCGGCCTATTTGTGTGGCTGGGCATGCTCGGACCCGCAGGCCTCGCCGCCGCTGCCACGCGACGCATCGGGATCCTGCCAACCATCATCCTCGGCTTCGCATTCACCATCGGCCTCGGCTACTTCGCCGAGCGCGACTGGTGGTGGATAAACCCCGGCGCCTGGCCAACCCGGTTGGCGCTGCCGACCATGGGCCTGCACTTCAACCTGCTACCCCTCGACGCCACCGACCCGATGGCGGGGGAATCTCCCATTCCCGCCCTCACCCTCACACTGCTACTCGCAGCAATTGGCTTTGTAGTGGCCGCCCTCGTACCACCGCGCACCCGACCCATACTGCGCCGCCGCCGAGTCCACCACGTCACCGCACCGCTGGCCACTTCTCCGGCGACGCCGCGCCCCGAAACCACCGGATACGTGGCTGCGGTGAAGGGGGTTGCGATGGCGGCGAGGGTGTCGTCGATAAGCGTCTTGCTCCTGCTCACCGCCCTGGTGCTGCTGTTCTCGCTGGCATACCCGGTGGACGTGCGCGAGGCGCTGTTCGCCTACGCCATCCTGCCGGTTGGGGCCGGCGTGCTGCCCACCCTCGTGTGGCCGAAACTGCGTCCCGCCTGGGCGCTCATGCAGGTCGAACACCCACACGTCCGCGCCGCATTGGCCACTTGGTGCGTTGGAGTCGTCGCCCTCGTGTGCGCGTTCGGAGCGGCCGTGGTTGGCGACGCACGCTTCGGACTCCTCGCGTTCCTCGCAGGCAGCGTATTGGCCCTCACCGCACTTGCCATCACCGTCCGCTTCGGCGTGGCGTGGACGCTGGCCACGACGATCCTGGTCACGATCGTCTCCGCCACGATCGGCGGCGACGTCCTCGCACAGTCCGCACTATGGATTCTCGCCGTCCCCGCATGGCCAATCACCGCCACCGGTGCACGCGTGTGGATTGCGGCTGCGGTGGGGTTAGCGCTGCTGGCAGTCGTTGTCGCGGCGCTGATGCGGGTGCTGCGCGGCATGCGCCCAGTGCGACGCTAACCCGCCGGGGTCAGGCGTCCATCTGCCGTGTAGCGACCATCGGGGGAGTTGTAGAAGGCGTGGGCGTGGTTGTCGTCGATAAGCAAGTGCCACGTGCCGCCGTTATCGCAGGTGCCCTCGGTGATCGTCTCACGGAAGCCATCCTCGGTTTTCGCGAGGTGGCCCGCGCAGCCAAGGTCCGGGTACGTCACCGCGATGCCGTCGGCGGTCGGTTCGAACCGGACGCGGAACTGCTCACCCTGCAGGTGCTCCACCTTGGACACCTGCCCCATCGTGCCCTCCAACGGACCACGTAGTGTTGCGCTGCCGATCTTGTCCAGCGCCGCCGCGTCCGTCGTCGGGTGCCAGGTGATCCGTGTGACATCGCTGAGCGGATTGCCGACGACCGTCTCCTCCGGGCCCCACACCTTTTCCAGACGCTGACCCCGCAGTTCGAAGTGTGTCACGTGCATCTTGGGGCCGTCCGTTTCGTACTGGTCCAAGCCCGGCTGGGTGCCGTTGGTGAACACTGTCGGGTAGGGCTCGTCCGAGTCGACGAGGTAGTCCTTCGTCCAGGTGACCTCGCCGTTCTGGGCCCGCAGCACGCGCACCGGCGATGGGTTGCCGTTGGCCGCGCCTGCGTCTGGGCCTGCGTCTGGGGCTGCGCTGACGCCTGCGCGGAGCAGCAGTTCGGGTTCGAGATCGCCGTTGATGTCCAAAACGTCGTAGGTGAACGTGCCGTCGAGATCCGCGAGGTCCGCGAAGAAGCGCGCCGGGTCTGCGATCGCTTCCGCGTACAGGTCACGGATCGAAGCGGTCGGTGTCGCTGACGCCGTGGTCGCGTCGGTTGACGTTTCGTTGGCTGCGACCGTCGTTGCTTTCGTTGCAGGCGTTTCCGGTGCAGGCGTTTGGATTGGTTCGGTCTCCGTGCCGCAGGCAGCCAGCAGGAGAGTGGTGGCGAGGATCGGTACGTGACGTTTCATGGCACCACGCTACCGAAAGCCCAAAAGACGATATCGGGATTTGGCATTCTCGCCGGAGCACGACCTGGGGAAACGGCGTCGGAAAGGTGCTAAAACCCGATATCGTCTTTTGGGCTATCCGACAGATCAGGACAGGATCTGCCAGGCGCTTTGGAAAATCGACATCTGTTGGGAACTGGCGGGCCAACGCATCCGACTAAAAATGCGTCCCTGTATCAACCGAAAGGTGTATGTGTGTCCAGTACTGTCCAACGGCGCAGCGGCCTGCCCGCGCTGACCAGAAGAATCCATTTTTACGCGGGCCTGTTCATTGCCCCGTTCATCTTTGTCGCCGCGCTAAGTGGCGCTCTCTACGCGGTCGCTCCGTCGCTCGAAAACGTCGTCTACAAAGACGTGCTGACCGTTCCCGCCTCCGACACCAACGCCCCGCTGGCCAGCCAAATCAGGGCCGCGCAGGACACACACCCGGACATGGATGTGGCGCAGGTGTGGCCGTCGTCGACACCCGATGAAGCAACGCGCGTTTTGCTTATCGACGAATCCCTCACCGAAACAAACCAACTCCGCAGCATCTTCGTCAACCCCCACACCGGTGACGTCATTGGCGACGAGCCAACCCACTCCGGCCTCGGCGAACTCCCGCTGCGCTACTGGATCTCGTCGCTACACAAGAGCCTCCACCTCGGCGAGGTCGGCGAGCTTTACGCAGAGGTGGCAGCCAGCTGGCTGTGGGTCGTCGCCCTGGGCGGCCTGTACCTGTGGTGGCGGATGGCCCGGAAGCGAGCCCTGGTTGGGTTGGAGAATGCGACGGGGCGTCGTCGTAAAGTGCTGAACTTGCACGGCGTAGCCGGAACCTGGCTGCTCGTGGCCATGCTGGGACTGTCCGCCACAGGCATCACCTGGTCCGTATTCGCCGGCGAAAACGTCGACCGCACAATCACCTGGTTGGGCGGCAAAGCAGAACCGATCGAAACCTCCCTGGTCGCCGACGCGGAAGCCGCCCCAGCCGACGAGCACGCCGACCACCACCCCGCCAGCGCACACGGAGCCGAAGGCCTGACCAAGGACGAGGTGGCCGACCAAGCCGCCACCGTCCTCGAAACCGCCCGCGCCGAAGGCCTCACCGGATCAGTGCGCCTCTTCGTCCCCAAGAACACCGACGAGGCGTGGCAGGCCAGCGAGCGCTGGGTGCCGTGGCGCACCACCTCCGACGCCGTGAGCGTGAACGGCCAAAACGGTGACCTTGTAGACAAGCTCCCATTCTCTGAACTGCCACTGTTCTCAAAACTGACCAGCTGGGGCATCTACCTGCACATGGGCATCATGTTCGGCCTGCCTCTGCAGATCCTGCTCGCTATCTGCGCGCTCGCGATCTGCGCCATGGTCGTGATGGGCTACATCCTCTGGTGGCGACGCCGCCCAACAAAGAACGCCATCGCCGGCGTCCCAGGTCAGGCTGATCTCACCGGCCGCGACTGGGCCATCCTCGCCGTCGTAGCGATCCCGGTCGGCCTGTTTCTGCCGCTACTTGGCCTTACCTTCGCCGCGATGCTTGTTGCCGATCGGTTGCTGGCCCGCCGCCGCACGGCATTTACGACGCCCGAAAAAGAACCTGTTCCCCTGGCTGCTGACGAGCGGGTCGGAGTCTCCGGAGACGAGGCTGAGCTTGGCTTAGTTGAGGTTGGCTGAGGCAAGCGTGGCGGCGCGTTCCTGACAGATCACGGCGGAATCTGTCAGTCGCCGGCATCGCGCCTGGTCAGAAATCGCCCCTGACAGATTCTGCAGAATCTGTCAGTGGAAGAGGGGGCCGGCGAAAATAGTTCCCGTGGTTGGGCCGGGATGTGGAACTTTCTTGCCTCCCAAGACAGCCGACCTGGGAGAACGCCGCCGCGGTGGAGCCAAAAACCCGAAATAGTTCCCGAGCGGGGAACTATTTTGGGTGGGGGCCGCAGGGCCGCCGGGCCGCCAGCCCGGCAAAGTACCGCCGTACCCCCAAGAAGCCTAGTAGTAGAAGGGGAAGTCGTCCCAGCGTGGCGGGCGTTTCTCCAAAAACGAGTCGCGGCCTTCGACGGCTTCGTCGGTCATGTAGGCCAGGCGGGTGGCTTCGCCGGCGAAGACTTGTTGGCCCATGAGGCCGTCGTCGACAAGGTTGAAGGCGAATTTGAGCATGCGCTGCGCGGTGGGGGACTTGCCGTTGATTTCGCGGGCGACCTGGATCGCCTCTTCTTCCAATGAAGCATGCGAGGCAACGATGTTGACCGCGCCCATGCGCTGCATCTCCTCGGCTGAGTAGGTGCGGCCGAGGAAGAAGATTTCGCGGGCGAACTTCTGGCCGACCATCTTGGCTAGGTAGGCGGAGCCGTAGCCGGCGTCGAAGGAGCCCACGTCCGCGTCGGTCTGCTTGAACCGGGCTTCCTCGCGCGACGCGATGGTCATGTCGCACACCACGTGCAGTGAGTGTCCGCCGCCGGCTGCCCAACCGTTGACCACGGCGATGACCACCTTGGGCATGGTGCGGATCAGGCGCTGGACCTCTAAAATATGAAGACGTCCGCCCTCGGCTTTCACGCGCGCCTCATCGACGGTTTCGGCGGTTTCGCCGCCGGCGTATTGGTAGCCGGAGCGGCCGCGGATGCGTTGGTCGCCGCCGGAGCAGAACGCCCAGCCGCCATCCTTCTGCGAAGGCCCGTTGCCGGTCAGCAGCACCACGCCCACAGAAGGGTCGCGCCGGGCGTGATCCAGGGCTTGGTAGAGTTCGTCGACGGTGTGGGGGCGAAACGCGTTGCGCACCTCGGGGCGGTCGAATGCGATGCGCACGGTGCCGTCGGCGCGCGTGTCGCCGACGTGGCGGTGGTAAGTGATGTCGGTGAAGTTGAAGCCTTCGACCTTGCGCCACTGGCTGGGGTCGAAGGGCTGGGCGGTGGAGTACTGCATGGGGGTAATCGTACTCACGCGTCCGCTTTATACCTCTTTATAACTAGCCCAACCTATAAAGAGGTATAAAGAGGCTATGGTTCAGCGCAGTCCGTACACACCTGGCGTGGTGGCCTCCACCATTTATGGCAGAGACCAAGTTCTTAGGGAGGCGAAGCGCGAGCTTTTCTTTATGGCTCATGATCCTGGGCTGATGGGGCAGGTGAAGGTCTACGTGGGACCCCGCGGCATAGGAAAGACCAGCTTGCTTCGAGCAGTTGAAGCAGAAGCTAAGGCTGAAGGCTTTGAAACCGCCTGGATTACAGCGGGGGACCGGCCACTTTTCAATGCCCTTTTGGACAAAATCGGCGAGATTGCTCGCAGCTGGAAGGATGAGGCTGGAGAAAAGCTGCTCGGGCTGTTGTCGTCGCTGCGGGTTGAAGCGTTTAGTGTTTCGGTTGGAGGATCTCAACCAGTTGAAGGCCTGAGGCCAGATGCGTCGGGATATGGAGACCAAATGCAGCGCGCGCTTGTTGATGCAGCGGAAACGATCCGGGGCAGGGCTAGTGGAATGGTTGTTTGTATTGACGAGATTCAGTCGGCTGATGCAGATGGCCTGCGCTCGCTTGCGTACGCGTGGCAGCAGATGCAGGAAGAAAATGCTGAGCTCCCTCTCGCCATCTTTGCAGCTGGGCTCAGTCATAGTCAGGATGTGATTACCGATGCTGTGAGTTTTGCAGAGCGCTTTAGTTATGTGCATCTTGAATCTCTGGACCGAGAACACGCTGAGGAAGCATTAGTACAACCGGCGAAGAAGAAGGGCGTGAATTGGTCTCCGGCCACGCTCCAGGAAGCTGTCCGTTTAGCAGGCGGCTACCCGTATTTCATTCAGGTTGTAGGCGATCTGGTGTGGCAAGCGGCCGATTTTCCGGACCCTGGCACTTTTATTGACCTAGCAAACCTCAAACATGTAGCGGATCGATTCCAAGAAACTCAGTTGACCATGTTCCGCTCCCGGTGGCACAAAGCTACCGACGTGGAGAGGGAATTCATTAGCGCAATGGCTGAGGATCTAGAGCCACAGGTGAAGCGAGGCGATATCGCCGAGAGAATGGGCCGACCTACAACCGGAATCAGCATGGTCCGTAGATCTTTGCTTGACAAGGGATTAATCGAGGAAAGTGGTTTCGGCTACTTGAGGTTCACTGTTCCGGGGTTCGCCGAATTCGTGAGAAACGAGCGGGGCGGGCAGGAGCGTGAGGCTCGTGGCTGACGTTTTATACCTCTTTATAACTACCCCAACCTATAAAGAGGTATAAAGCACCCATGACCCCCTCTGTCGACGAGATCCTCGAGCGCGCCCACGTTGTCGCGCTGCCCATGGCTGTGAAGTTCCGCGGCATCACCACGCGTGAGGCCTTGCTTATCGACGGCCCCGCCGGCTGGGGCGAATTCTCCCCATTCATCGAATATGCACCCGAGGAGTCCGCCGCCTGGCTGCGCGCCGGGCTCGAGGCGGCGTTCACCGGCCTGCCGGAGGCCCACGGCACTGTGGAGGTCAACGGTACGATTCCCGCGGTCGAGGACGTCGAGCCTGTGCTCGCGCGCTACCCGGGGGTTAACACGTTCAAGATCAAGGTCGCTGAGCCTTCGCAGTCGCTTGACGACGACATCCGCCGCGTCGCCGCGGTCCGTCGCCTCCGCCCCGACGCGCGTTTGCGTGTCGACGCCAACCGTGGCTGGACCGTCGACCAAGCCGTCGAAGCGGCGGAGAAGCTCGGCGAGTTGGAGTACATCGAGCAGCCGTGCGCCACGGTGGAGGAACTTGCGGAGGTGCGCCGCCGCACCAGCACCCCGATTGCTGCGGACGAGTCGATCAGGCGTGCCGCCGACCCGTACCGCGTGGCTGAACTGAACGCGGCGGACGTGGCGGTGTGCAAGGTCGCCCCGCTTGGGGGAGTGGCCAACCTGGTCACCATCGCGCGCGACCTGCACCTCGATGTCACTGTCGCTAGCGCTTTGGATACTGCCGTCGGCATGGATGCGGGGTTGATCGCGGCGAAGCTCACCGGTTCGCGTGCGGCGGGGCTGGCAACCCAGCGCCTGTTCGTGGAGGACGTTGCGGAGCCCCGCGTCATGGAAAACGGCGAACTTGCTATCACCCGCACTACCCCCGATCCGGAACGCCTCCACGGGCTTCGCGCCCCAGGTGAGCGCAGGGATTGGTGGTTCGCCAGGGTCCGTGCGTGCATGGCTGTGCTGGAGCAGGATCCCTCTTTCCGGGTGTAATTGTCCGATTTCTTATCGCATTCGCGTGTGGGATCCGGGGGCAGTCGGCTAATCTTTCGCCCATGTCGACTCCCGTGATGCACGAATCTGCCTCGCTTTCAGAAGGCGACCTGGCAAAAGCGCCCGAACCTGGCGAGTGGCGCCGCCAACTTATCGGCCTGATCACCGGTGTGGTGCTGGCTGTTTTGGTGTATTTCTTGTTCCCTGCCAACGCTGCTGAGACGGTGTTGCAGTCCTCCGGTGCGAAGGAGGGGGTGGAGTACTCCGCGGACACGATGCGCATCGTCGCTGCCACCACTGTGTTGATGGGTGCGTGGTGGATGACGGAGGCCATCCCGCTGGCCGCCACCGCCTTGGTGCCGATTGCGGTGTTCCCGATCGCAGGTGTGGCTCCGTTTAAGGAAGTGTCCTCGCCGTACGCTTCGGCGACGATCTTCCTGTTTATGGGTGGCTTCCTGATGGCGCTGGGTCTGCAGCGTTGGAACCTGCACCGCCGTCTGGCTCTGGTGGTGGTCAAGATTGTCGGTACTTCGCCGAAGCGCATCATTTTGGGCTTTATGCTGGCCACTGGCTTTATGTCCATGTGGGTGTCTAACACTGCTACCGCTGTGGTCATGCTGCCGATTGGTACGTCGGTGCTCATGCTGACCGCGGACACGGTTGGTGGCATGAAGAACCAGCGGAAGTTCGCTACCGCGCTCATGCTTGCTATCGCGTACTCGGCTTCCATTGGCTCCCTGGCCACGCTGATTGGTACTCCGCCGAACGCGCTGCTGAAGGGCTACATGGAGGAGGCCCACGGCATCGTTATCGGTTTCGGTCAGTGGATGCTGGTCGGCCTGCCGGTCGCGGTTGTGTTCACCTTCATTGCTTGGTGGTTGCTGATCACGGTGTTCAAGCCGGAGGTTGACACCATTCCGGGCGGCAAGGAGCTGATCGACGATGAGATTAAGAAGCTCGGTGCCTGGACCTTCCCGCAGGTTGCTGTTGGTGTGATCTTCCTCGTCGCCGCGCTTGCCTGGATTTTCATCCCGCTGGGCCGCAATCACTTCGGTTGGGATTTCCCGTACGACGACGCGATCGTCGGCATCATCGCCGGCATGCTCATGTTCATCATCCCGGGCACCTCTGACGGCAAGCGTCTGTTGGACTGGAAGACGGCGAACGAGATGCCGTGGGACGTGCTGATGCTCTTCGGCGGCGGTTTGTCTCTGTCGGCGATGTTCACCGCAACCGGCCTGTCCCTGTGGATCGGTGAGAAGGCGAAGGGCCTGTCCAGCTTGCCGATGTTCCTGCTCATCTTCGCCATCGCCGCGCTGGTGCTGCTGCTGACGGAGCTGACCTCCAACACCGCAACGGCTGCGACCTTCCTGCCGATCATGGGTGGTGTGGCCGTTGGTATCGGCCTGACCGAGGCGACCGAGATGAACGTTCTGCTGCTGGCTATCCCTGTTGCGCTGTCTGCAACGTGTGCGTTCATGCTGCCGGTGGCAACTCCGCCGAACGCGATCGCTTACTCGTCCGGTTACGTCACCATGGGCGAGATGATCAAGGGTGGTGTGTGGCTCAACGCGATTGCGTTGGTGCTCATCTCCCTGGCTACGTACTTCATCGCAGTACCTGTGTTTGGGCTGGTGCTCTAGGAGCATTCTGCTTATCGACGACGCGCCCCGGCAGTTCTCCTGCCGGGGCGCTAGTCTATTTGCCATGGATAACGAGACGAGACAGTACGGCCGTCCAGGCGACGAGCCGCAGCGCCCGCGCCCGAGGCAGTACTTCCCGGACCATTCCGAACAACAGGCCCAGTACGACGATCAGTACTACCAGCCGCAATACCAGCAGTACGAGCCCCCGTACGAGCCCCAGTATCAGGAGCCGTACCAGCCGGAGCCGCAGAAGGGCTCGAGTGCCGCGTCGATTGCGCTGGGTGTGTTCGCAGCGTTGGCGTTCATTGCAGCTGTGGTGCTGTTTTTCCTGTGGCAAGGGGCGGCAGCGGATGCCAAAAAGCAGCCGTTGACGGAGACGGTCACCCAGACGACCACCGCGACGGAGACCACGACTACGACGACGACGAAGTTCCCGTCGATCTTCCGCGACCGCGAGGAAGCAACCTCGATGTTGCCGCCGGAGCCGCTGCCGGATGATGTTGAGATCCCGCGCGATGTTCGGGACAGTGCCCGCGATATTCTCGACCAGATCCGCGACGGCGCGGACCAGTTTCTCCAGGAGCAGTAGGTAGATGGCAACGGCTATGGAATTGGCTACGGCGGTGGCGGGGGTCGTCGCAAAGCATTGCACTGATGTGGTGATGAGCCCGGGTTCGCGCAACTCGCCGCTGGCGTACGCGCTGCTCGCGCGTCGCGACATCACGGTGCATATGCGTATCGACGAACGCTCCGCCGCCTTCACCGCCCTCGGCCTCGCACGCGTGCAGCGCCGACACGTTGGCGTGGTGATGACCTCGGGCACGGCGGTGGCGAACGCGTACCCGGCGATGATCGAGGCGCATATGTCGCACACGCCGCTTGCCGTGATCAGCGCCGACCGCCCGGAGCGCCTCGTGGGCACCGGTGCCAGCCAGACCATTTGGCAGCAGGGCATCTTCGGCCGCTACGCCGAGACCCAACAGGTGGCGGACGAGGCGGCGGCGGAAGCGATCTCGTTCGACGCCGGCCAAGTACACATCAACGTTGCGCTGGACACCCCGCTCGTGCCGGACGCGCTGCTAGAGCCGGTTGGCGAGCCGCGCCGGGTCGGCCCGGGCGTCCTCGCACGCGGTGCGCTCGCAGGCTCGGGCGCCGGGTTCGTCGACCATGGAGTCGTGGACATCGACCTGACCCGCGACACGCTGGTCATCGCCGGCGACGAGGCCTGGGAAGTACCCGGCCTGGAACACGTGCCCACCATCGCTGAGCCGACGGCGCCGACCCCGTTCCACCAGGTCCACCCGTTGGCTGCGCGGTTCTTCGCGCAGTCGGAGGTGGCCATCTCCCACGACGGGGGTGACTTCGCCGCGTCCACCAAGCCGGAACAGGTCGTTATGGTGGGGCACCCGACGCTGCACCGCGACGTCATGGCGCTGCTGGCGGATCCGGACATCACAGTCATTGGCCTGTCGCGCACGGACACGTTTACCGGCCAGCCGGATCTGCGCGGCTCGCGCGTCAACGCCACGGGCCAGCCGACGGATACTTGGATCAAGATCTGTGAGGCAGCCGGCGAGGTCGGCGCCGACACCGTGCGCCAAGCCCTCGCCGAGGAGCAGTTCGGCTTCACCGGCCTGCACGTCGCCGCCGCCGTGTGCGACACCCTCGCGGTGGGCGACACGATGGTGCTCGGCGCGTCGAACCCGGTGCGCGATGCCTCCTTTGTCGGCATGCCGTTCGACGGCGTGGACACCTACGCCGCCCGCGGTGCCGCGGGTATCGATGGCACCGTCTCCCAAGCTGTCGGCATCGCCCTTGCCACCCAGGCACTGCGTGCGGACGAGATCCGCGCACCGCGCACCGTCGCGTTGCTGGGCGATCTGACGTTCCTGCACGACATCAACGGTCTGCTCATCGGCCCCGACGAGCCGCGCCCCGGCAACCTGACCATCGTGGTGGCCAACGACGACGGCGGAGGCATCTTTGAAACCCTCGAGCCAGCAGCGGAGCCGGTGCGAGACGTCTTTGAGCGGGCGTTTGGGACGCCGCATGGGGTGATCGTCGAGAAGCAAGCGCTCGCGTATGGGGCGAACTACCGCCGCGCCGAATCGCTTGCGGAACTGCACCAAGTGCTGCTTGAACTCGAGGCCCAGCCCGACGGCATCACAATTGTGGAGGCCGTGACCACCCGCGAAACCCGCCGCGCACTTGCGCAGCGACTGGCCAAGTAATGCGCTGGCGCAGACGCGCACACCAAGCCGTCATGGCGCTCTACGGATGCGCCGTGCTCGGCTGTGTTGCCATGGTCGCAGGGCCCGCGCTTCACGACGCCCAGATCCACGCCAACCCCGGCCGCGGCGTAGCCACCGTCACCGACCAAACCCGACTCCGCACCTACGTGGAGTACGAAACCGAAGACGGCCGGCTCGTCTCGCCGAGGGACGGGGTGCTCTATCCCACCGGGCTTGGCCCCGGCCAACAGGTGTGGGTGACCTACGCCAAGAACAACACCGAGCTGGTCAAGGTGGAAGGCCGCGGGTGGGCGCTCTCGCTCATCCCCGCCCTGTCGGTGCTGGCCGTGGCGACGATTATCGCCGCCCTGGCCTGGCTCGCCGTAGGAAAAATTCACGTCCGGTTCAGCCGGAATTCGACCGAAGTTTCACGTCAACTGGGAGAGTAAACAGCATGCGAGTGGGAATCGTCGCCGAGTCCTTTCTGCCCAACGTCAACGGAGTGACCAACTCCGTCCTTCGCGTCCTTGAGCACCTCAAACGGGAGGGCCACGACGCGATCGTGATCGCGCCTGGCGCCCGCGAGTTCCAGGACGAAGTTCCTGACTACCTTGGCTTTGAGATCGTTCGGGTGCCCACCGTTATGGTGCCGTTGATCGATTCGCTGCCCATCGGCGTTCCCACCACCACCGTCACAGCAGCACTGTCGCAGTTCAAGCCGGACATCATCCACCTGGCCAGCCCGTTCGTGCTTGGCGGAGCGGGGGCGTTCGCGGCCCGCCAACTCGGTGTGCCCGCGGTCGCGCTCTACCAGACGGACGTGGCTGGCTTTGCCACGAAGTACCAACTGTCCACCCTGGCTACCATGGCGTGGGACTGGACCCGCACCGTGCACAACATGTGCGAGATGACGCTCGCGCCGTCGTCGGAAACGATCAAGGCGCTGGAGGAGCACAACATCAAAAATATCCGCCATTGGGGCCGTGGCGTGGATGCGGAACTGTTCCACCCGTCGAAGCGCTCCGACATCCTGCGCCGTTCGTGGGATCCGACCGGTACGAAGAAGATCGTCGGGTTCGTCGGCCGCCTCGCCGCGGAGAAGTCCGTTGACCGCCTCGCCCCGCTGGTTACGGACCCGTCCATCCAGTTGGTCATCGTCGGCGGCGGCCCGGAGCGCGAGGCGCTTGAAGAGGTTTTGCCCAACGCCGTGTTCACCGGCCCGCTTTCTGGCGAGGAGCTCGCCCGCGCGTATGCCTCGCTCGACCTGTTCGTGCATACCGGCGAGTTTGAAACCTTTTGCCAGGCCATCCAGGAAGCCCAAGCCTCGGGCGTGCCCACGATCGGCCCCCGCGCTGGCGGCCCTGTTGACCTCATCGAGCACGGCGTCAACGGTTTGCTGCTCGACGTGGCCACCTTCACCGAGGAGCTCCCCGACGCAGCGCGTTGGCTTCTCGACGACACCCGCCACCCCGAACTCACCACCACCGCCAGGGCGTCCGTGGCCGACAAGACTTGGGAGGCGCTTGGGCAGCAACTCCTTGGCTACTACACCGAGGTGCTCGACTCCTACGAGCGCAAGGTGATCCACCTGTTCGGCCGCGATGTTGCACTGCCGCGCTGGGTGCCGGTGAAGGTGAAGCGCAAAGTAGACTGACGGGCATGTCTGTCGGCGACCTGTCTACCAGCACTCAGAACTACCTCAAGGGCATTTGGGCCCTTTCAGAGTGGTCGGATGCGCCGGTGACGTCGTCGTCAGTGGCAAAGCACCTTGGGCTGCGGAAATCCACGGTGTCGGACGGGGTGCGCAAACTTGGCGAGCAGGGACTTGTCACACACAAGCCTTACGGCACGATCGAACTGACCGAACTCGGCCACACGTATGCGGTGGCGATGATCCGCCGCCACCGCCTCATTGAAACGTTCCTGGTGGAAGCCCTCGGCTACACCTGGGACCAAGTGCACGACGAGGCGGAAAATCTCGAGCACTCCGTGAGCGACTTCATGGTCGAGCGCATCGACGCATTTCTTAACTACCCCACCCGCGACCCCCACGGTGACCCCATCCCCTCAGCCAGCGGGCGTGTCGACACCCCCGAAGCCGTCCCGCTGACCGGCGTGCAACCGGGCCAGACGGCCACGATTGAACGCATTGCCGACGACGACCCGAAACTGCTGCAATTCTTCGACAGCCACGGGCTCGTCGTCGGCGCAACCCTCGAGGTGGACGAGGGTGCTCCTTACTCCGGCGCGGTCGCGGTGCGGCTGGCCGGCGCGGCGGAGGCGGTGCCGCTTGGCGAGGAAGCCACGGACTCCGTCTTCGTGCGCGTGGATGCGTAACGACGACCCCGCAGCACCCCGTGCGGGCCGAACAGGTACACCACACCAAACACCACACCCTGGGCGAGCACGATCATGCCGCCGGAGGCCGTGTCGAGGTAGTAGGAGCAGTACAGGCCCACAATCGCACATACCGCCGACATGGTCGGGGCGATGATCAGCATCGTGCCGAACTTGTTGGTGAGCAGGTAGGCGGTCGCACCCGGGATGATCAGCATCGCCACCACCAGGATCACGCCAACGGCCTGGAGTGCCACCACTGACGTCAGCGCCAGCAGTGCCAGCAGGGCCGCACCGAGCAGGCGCGGATTCAACCCAATCGCGTGTGCATGGGTGGGATCGAACGCGTAGAGGGTGAAGTCGCGCCGCTTGAGCACCAGCACGCTCAACACGATCGCGCCCAGGATGGCCACCTGAAGCAGGTCCCCACGGGACACACCAAGCAGATTGCCGAAGATGATGTGGTTCAGATCCGTGTGCGAAGGGGTTACCGAAATGAGCACGAGCCCCAGCGCGAACATGGTGGTGAACACAATGCCAATGGCCGCATCCTCCTTCACCCGGGACGTATCGCGCACCAGCCCGATCAGTGCCACCGCAAGGAACCCAAACACCACCGCGCCAACGGCGAACGGCACGCCCAGAATGTAGGCCAGCACCACGCCCGGCAGGACAGCGTGGCTTACCGCATCGCCCATCAGCGACCAGCCAACCAGCACCAGCCAGCACGACAACAGCGCGCACACAACCGACGCCACTAGCGACGTTGCAAGCGCACGCATCATGAACTCGTACCCAAACGGCTCCGTAAGCAGCGCAATCATGCCGACACCCCCATTCCGAAGCCCTGCACCAAATTGTCCGGCTCTAACACCACTTCGGTCGGGGCGTGCATTAACACCCGACGGTTCAACAGCACCGTCTCCGGCGCGAGTTGCGGCAGGGCGACCAGATCGTGCGTCACCACAAAAATGGTGGTGCCTTCAGCGGCGAGGTCGCGCAACAGCTCAGTGATGGTGGCCTCGGAATGTTTGTCCACGCCGGCGAAGGGTTCGTCGAGAAGCATGATGCTCGCACCCTGAGCGATACCGCGGGCGATGAAGGCACGCTTCTTCTGGCCACCCGAAAGCTGACCGATCTGGCGGTCTGCGAACGACTCAAGGTGGGTGCGCTCAAGCGCGCGATCCACAGCCGCAATGTCCTCCGCACGCGCGTGGCGGGTAAAGCCCATGTGGCCGTAGCGGCCCATCATGACCACATCACGCACTGTGACCGGGAACTGCCAGTCCACGTCCTCGCTCTGCGGGACGTAGCCCAGCACCTGCGTCTTGCGGGCGCGCATGGGGTCGATGCCGTTGATACGAACCGTGCCGCGATCCGGCTTGACCAACCCCATGATCGCCTTGAGTAGCGTGGATTTGCCCGCGCCGTTCATCCCGATCAGCCCACAGATACGGCCTGGTTGGACGCTCAAAGTTGCGCCGTCGAGCGCGACGACGTCGCCGTAGCGCACCGCAACATCGTCAACCGCGATTGCGGGGATCACTGCTTGCCCCCGTTCAAACCGTCGATGATCACCTTCGTGTCGTGGCGAATCAGATCCAGGTAGGTCGGCACCGGACCGTTTTCCTCAGAAAGCGAATCGACGTAGAGGGTGCCGCCGTACTCCGCGCCGGTGGCCTTCACGACCTGCATCATCGGGGCGTTAGAGACTGTGGATTCGCAGAACACCGCTGGGACGTTGTTTTCCTTCACAAACTCGATCGCGCCGGCGATCTGCTGCGGGGTGGCTTCCTGCTCAGCATTGACTGGCCAGATGTAGCGCTCGGTTAGCTTCGCGTCGCGGGCCAGGTAGGAGAACGCGCCCTCACAGGTCACCAAGGCACGCTGCTTGTCGGGGACGGCGGCGAGCTTGGTCTCCAGCTCGTCTTGCACAGCCTGCAGTTCGTTTTTGTATTTCTCGCCGTTGGCCTTGAAGTCTGCGGCGTGTTCCGGGTCGAGTTCGCTGAACGCGTCAACGATGTTGTCCACGTACTTCTGCACGTTCACCGGGCTCATCCACGCGTGCGGATTGGGCTTGCCGGCGTAGGCGTCCTCGGCGATGTCGATCGGCTCGACACCCTCGCTGACCACGGCGTGCGGCACATCCAGATCGGCGACAAACTGGGCGAACCAATTCTCCAGGTTCATGCCGTTATCCAAAATCAGGTCCGCGTCGGCGGCACGAGAAATGTCGCCGGGGGTGGGCTCGTAGCCGTGGATCTCCGCACCAGGC
The DNA here is from genome assembly GCF_001835905.1 of Corynebacterium sp. HMSC034E11. Classification (NCBI taxonomy): domain Bacteria; kingdom Bacillati; phylum Actinomycetota; class Actinomycetes; order Mycobacteriales; family Corynebacteriaceae; genus Corynebacterium; species Corynebacterium sp. HMSC034E11. Next base: position 234,379 of record NZ_KV826415.1, on the reverse strand, counting down.
TTGGTGATGGATTCCACCTTGAGGTGATCGCCCGCAACGTTCGCGGCGATGTCCTGGATCACGGTGAACGTTGTGAGCACGACAGGAGTGTCTTTGCCGCCTGCTGCATCAGTGCTTTCTTCAGAGCAGCTCGCCAGGCCGAGGGAGAGAGCAGCCGTAGCGACGAGCGCAAGCACTTTGGTTTTCATCATGTCGTTCCTTTGCGTTGGGAGCGTGGAGGGGAGCAGGCAATCTGTGTGCCCACGCTGGCGAATAATAAAGTTCGGTATGCCGAACTGGCAAGTGGCGTAAGGGCGTACAGCCTACTTTTGTGGGTGGCGAAGTAGACCGAAGTAGACTGACCAACCATGGCCAAGGCGGATCTGGAGAAAAAGCCCTTCGACGTTGCCGGAATGTTCGACGACGTGGGCAAGAACTACGACAAGACGAACACCGTGTTGTCGTTCGGGCTGGACAAATACTGGCGACGACGCACCCGCGAACGCCTCGAACTCAAACCAGGGGAGAAGGTGCTCGACCTCGCCGCAGGCACCGCCGTGTCCACCGTCGAGCTCGGTAAATCCGGCGCGTGGGTCGTGGCGTGCGACTTCTCCCAGGGCATGCTGGCCGCCGGCAAGGACCGTAAGGTGCCCAAGGTGGTCGGCGACGCGATGTACCTTCCGTTTGCCGACAACACCTTCGACGCGGTGACCATCTCCTACGGGCTGCGCAACGTCCATGATTTCGAGGCCGGCTTGCGCGAAATGGCGCGTGTGACCAAGCCCGGCGGGCGCCTTGTGGTCAACGAGTTCTCCACCCCCGTCATCCCAGGATTCCGCACCGTGTACAAGGAATACCTGCCACGTGCTGTGCCGGCGCTGGCCAAGGTATTTTCCTCCAACGCGGAGGCCTACGAGTACCTTGCGGAATCCATCCGCGCATGGCCCAACCAGGAGGAGCTTGCCGCGGCGATCAACGCCAACGGTTGGGAAGACGCCGGCTGGCAAGATCTCACCGCCGGCATCGTGGCGCTCCACAGCGCCGTCAAGCCGCTCGACTAAGCCGCGCTAAGCGACGTCCCAGAGCGGGGCGTTCTTCGGCACCACGCGACCTGCCGCGCGCCACAGTCGTGCGACCAGGTCGCGGTCGTCTTCCTGCACTAGGTTGCCCATCAGGCGCGCCGCTGCAGGCATGAGGTAGCGCCCGCCCAAACCGCGCAGCGCCACCGGGCCAGCCAGCGGTAGGAACTGCGGGTAGGTCAGGAGACGGGCGAGGGTGCGCGCCAGCGTGAACGCGTCGCCGTAGTGGTTGCGCAGCAACGCCGGCCACGCAAGCGTGAGGTCGCCACCCGCGTTGATCAACTCGACCGCCAGCACTGCGGTTTCCAGCCCGTAGTCGATGCCCTCGCCGTTGAGCGGGTTCACGCACGCGGCGGCGTCGCCGATAAGCACCCAGTTCGGGCCCGCAACGTTGGACACCGCTCCGCCCATCGGCAGCAGCGCAGAGGTCACCGCCTGCTCCGGGCCGAGGTTCCACGCCTCGCGCTGCTGTGCGGCATAGTCGGCGAGCAACTTCTTCGTGTTCACCTTCGCCGGGCGCGCATCGGTGGATAAGGCTCCGCAGCCGAGGTTCACGGTGCCGTCGCCAAGCGGGAAGATCCAGCCGTAACCAGGCTGAATCACGCCATCCGCGTCGCGCAGCTCCACGTGCGAATGCATCCACGGCTCGTCCGAAAACGGCGATTCGCAATACGAGCGTGCCGCAATCCCGAATACCTCCCCTTTGTGCCACTCGCGTCCCAGTTTCTTGCCAAAGGGGGAGCGCACGCCGTCGGCAACCACGACCCACTTCGCGCGTACCGAGCCCTGATCCGTCTTCACAGCACTGATCGCGCCGCCGGAAAACTCCACACCCGTCGCGGCGCAGTTCTGGCGGATGGTGGCGCCGGCGGTGCGGGCTTCGTCGACAAGCATTGCGTCAAACACCGTCCGAGGAGCCGCAGAGCCTTCACCGCGCGGCCAAGGCGCCTCGACGTCGCCGCCGTAGCCGTGCAACTTCAACCCCTTGTTGCGATACGCGGGTACCTCCAGATTGAGTGCCTCGAGCGTCTCCACCGCACGCGGGGTCAACCCATCGCCGCAAGTTTTGTCGCGGCCGGGACCCTGGACGTCGAGAAGCAAAGTCTGCAAACCCGAACGCTGCGCCGCAATCGCCGCCGCCGAACCAGCCGGTCCAGCACCCACAACCACAAGGTCGAAATACTCAGTCACGCAACTGATTGTGCCAGCGCCACCCACTGCTACAGAACCAAGGGCAAGTGGGCTACGGTAGGTGCGTTATCCATGTGCCCCTCCAACCTGCAAGGACGTTATCGATGACGTACGGCACCACCCCGTCACCCCGCCACGGATTCAAGATTGACCTTGGCGACGACGCACTCAACACCCGGCTCAACACCGGGCTAGAAGCGGTGGAGGACCTCCTCATGGCCGAACTTTCACGCGGCGAAAAGTTCCTCACCGACAAAGTCACCCACCTCGCCGCAGCCGGCGGCAAACGCTTCCGCCCCATGATGGCGCTGCTGTGCGCCGAGTTTGGCCCCAACCCGCGCGCCCAAAACGTAATCAACGGCGCCACCGTCACCGAAATGGTGCACCTGGCCACGCTGTATCACGACGACGTCATGGACGAAGCTGAACGCCGCCGCGGCGTTGAGTCCGCCAACGCGCGCTGGAGCAACACCGTCGCCATCCTTGCAGGCGACATCCTGTTTGCCCACGCCTCACGCCTGATGGGCCGAATGGACCTGGCCACCGTCGAGCACTTCGCCGACACCTTCGAGGAACTGGTCACCGGCCAGATGCGCGAAACCGTCGGCGCACAAGGCACCAACCCGGTTGAGCACTACCTGAAGGTCATCGACGAGAAAACCGGCGTGCTCATCGCGTCCGCCGCCTACCTGGGCGCGCGGCACTCCGGCGCGTCCGACGAGGTGGTCCAGCGTTGCGCGCGCATCGGCGACGCCGTGGGCATGGTGTTCCAGATCGTCGACGACATCATTGACATTTTCTCCGACCCCGAACAATCCGGAAAGACCCCAGGCACCGACCTGCGCGAAGGCGTATTCACCCTGCCAGTGCTCTACGCGCTCGAAGAGGACTCCGAGGCCGGCGAAGCCCTTCGAGGGCTCCTCACGGGCCCGCTTACCGACGACGCCGACGTCACCCGCGCCCTCGACCTCCTGGGCCAGACACGCGGCCGTGAACGCGCCCTCGAGACCGCTCGCAGATACCTGGACACCGTCGAGCGCGAACTCGACGAGTTGCCCGACATTCCCGCCCGCGAAGCGCTGCGCACCATGACACGTCTCACCGTCGAACGCGTAGGATAACCAGGCGATTTGCCTACATTGCGGTGGCGTGATGTAAGGTAATCCCCGCACTTCAAACGTGCACGCCAGGTTGCCCGAGCGGCCAAAGGGAGCGGACTGTAAATCCGCCGGCATTCGCCTTCAGAAGTTCGAATCTTCTACCTGGCACAGGCACACCCCGCCGATCCCCATCACGGATCGGCGGGGTTTTTCGCTGTGCGGTGCTGTGGTTCTGCGGCTGCAGGGCGGTAGGGAGTGATGGCCTATGGCGTAGGTTATGGAGCGGTTTATGTCGTCGATAAGCATGTGCAAAAACATGGGATGTACTGGCGATTTGTGTTTATAAACGATATCGGGTTAATCTTCTCAAGGCTTCAACGGAGCGGGTCGCAAGATCCACAACAAAGAGGCTGTGCCCCCTTAGCTCAGTCGGCAGAGCGTTTCCATGGTAAGGAAAAGGTCGACAGTTCGATTCTGTCAGGGGGCTCTGTTGTTTGCTGGGGTCCTTGCACTTCGTGCGAGCGTCAGTGAACACATGGCGGTGTAGCTCAGTGGTAGAGCAAGCGACTCATAATCGCTGTGTCGAGAGTTCAATTCTCTCCATCGCTACTCACCTCAAACGGACGCCACAAGCGCCCGTGGTAGGGTTAGGCGCACCGAATAAGGTGCCCTAGGGGCGTGGCGCAATTGGTAGCGCAACGGTCTCCAAAACCGTAGGTTGCAGGTTCGAGTCCTGTCGCCCCTGCCAAAACAACCTGGAGGAGTTTTCGTGACTAACCCCAACGGTCAGAATGCCGCACAGCCAACCGGCAAGCGCCAACTGCGAGGGGTCTCGCCCGTGTCCTCCGACGGGTACGAAGCAAAGCGCACCCCCGTCAATGCCGACGAGGCCGAGGAAAAGACCACCAGCATCGCAACCTTCCCGGGCGAAGTCGTCTCCGAGATGAGCAAGGTCATCTGGCCGACCGGCAAGCAGATGCTGAACTACACGCTGATCACATTCGCGTTCCTCATTGTGCTCACCATCCTTGTCTGGGGTACCGACACCCTGGCTTCCATGGGGATTCGTTGGATTCTCATCCGATAAGTACAATTTCACGCGTAACGTTTCCCGCCTCCTCGAACACCGAGGGAAGGCGGGATACTTTTTGCCCCGGTAACCTTGGGGCACACCCGCGAGCATACGAGGAGAACAACCATGACTGAGGTAAACGAGGACGTCAACGGCGCGATCGAAAACAACGAGCAGGAAATGATCGACGAAGGCGCGCCCGTCGACCCCCCCACCGACCCGGTCATCCACGGCGACTCCGACCCGGCCGGCACCAACGAGCAGGACGACAACGCTGAGGCGACCGAGGGCGCGGAAGCGCCGGAGGCAGAGGGCGCTGAGGCCGCGGAGGGCGTTGAGGCCCAGGACGCTGAGGCTACGTCCGACTTCGACGCTGAATACCGCAAGCGCCTGCGCGAGTACACCCGCGAACTGAAGAAGCAGCCGGGTGAGTGGTACATCATCCAGTCCTACTCCGGCTACGAAAACAAGGTGAAGACCAACCTGGAGATGCGTAGCCAGACCCTCGAGGTCGAAGACTCCATCTACGAGGTCGTCGTGCCTGTCGAGCAGGCGCTGGAGAAGAACAAGGACGGCAAGAACAAGCTGGTCAAGCGCAAGCTCCTGCCGGGCTACGTCCTCGTGCGCATGGACATGAACGATGCCGCATGGTCCGTGGTGCGTGAAACCCCGGGCGTGACCTCGTTCGTCGGTAATGAGGGCAACGCCACCCCGGTGAAGCACCGCGACGTCGCCAAGTTCCTGCTGCCGAAGTCCGCCGCGGCCGGCGCGAAGCCACAGGTCGACGCCGAAGGCGACACCGTTGTGCCGTCGGCGGAGGAGACGCCGAACAAGGTCACCCACGACTACAAGGTCGGCGAGGCCGTCACCATCCTCTCCGGTGCACTGGCGTCCGTGTCCGCCACCATCAACGCCATCGACCCGGAGACCGGCAAGATCGAGGCGCTCGTGTCCATCTTCGGCCGCGAGACCCCAGTCGAGCTGACCGCCGATCAGATCGAACGCATCATGTAAGCGCATTTTGCTTATCGACGACGCCCTGGCGTAACCTATCTCGTCGCGTGTGTTTTGCGCACACGCGACGTTTTCGTTTTCTCATCCCCGGTGGCTGGGAAAAACCCGGCATCCGGAAGCCTTACCGCTGTTCATCGCGGTGGCGAGGCTGTAACTAGGAGGTAATTGCGATGGCTAAGAAGAAGGTCACTGGCCTGATCAAGCTTCAGATCGAAGCTGGTATGGCAAACCCGGCCCCGCCGGTCGGTCCGGCACTTGGTGCACACGGTGTCAACATCGTTGAGTTCACCAAGGCATACAACGCTGCGACCGAATCCATGCGCGGCAACATTGTCCCGGTGGAGATCACGGTCTACGAAGACCGCTCCTTCGACTTCATCCTGAAGTCCCCGCCGGCTGCATCCCTGCTGCTGAAGGCTGCAGGCCTGCAGAAGGGCTCCGGCGTTCCGCACACTGACAAGGTTGGCAAGGTCACCTGGGAGCAGTGCAAGGAAATCGCCGAGACCAAGAAGAACGACCTCAACGCCCGCGACATCGAGGCTGGCGCCGCGATCATCGCTGGTACCGCACGTTCGATGGGTATTGACGTCGAGAAGTAAAGCGCACCTCGTCGCTTTACGTGGAAGGGCCTTCAGCCAGGCCCGCCAACCACAACTCCTGAAAGGAATCAAACATGGCTAAGAAGTCCAAGCGTTACATTGAGCAGCTCGCCAAGGTGGACCGCGACGCGTTCTACCACCCGCTGGATGCGGTGACCCTCGCAAAGGAGACCGCTTCCGACAAGTACGACGCAACCATCGACGTTGCGATGCGTCTGTCCGTCGACCCGCGCAAGGCCGACCAGCTGGTCCGCGGCACCGTCAACCTGCCGCACGGCACCGGTAAGACCGTCCGCGTCGCAGTCTTCGCTGAGGGCGAGAACGCCACCAAGGCGAAGGAAGCAGGCGCTGACATCGTCGGCACCGACGAGCTCATCGAGCAGATCAACGCTGGCCAGCTCGACTTCGACGTGGCTATCGCTACGCCGGACCAGATGGCTAAGGTCGGCCGCGTTGCTCGCGTGCTCGGCCCGCGTGGTCTGATGCCGAACCCGAAGACCGGTACGGTCACCCCGGACGTCGCTAAGGCGATCCAGGACTCCAAGGGCGGCAAGATTGCCTTCCGCGTGGACAAGGCATCGAACCTGCACGCAATCATCGGTAAGGCTTCCTTCACCCCGGAGCAGCTCGCTGAGAACTACGGCGCACTTCTCGACGAAGTCGTTCGCCTCAAGCCGTCTTCCGCCAAGGGTGTCTACCTGAAGAAGATCACCGTGTCCGCAACCCAGGGCCCGGGCGTTCCGGTTGATACCTCTGTGGAGAAGGACTACGCCAAGAAGGCATAGTCTTCCCGCAACGATTTCGCGCCTCGGTGGTTCACCGGGGCGCTTTTTCGTGTCTGGGGGTAGTGCTTTGTCGCAACGCTTAATGGAAGTAGTATTCGTTAAGTGTTGAAAACGGTTACCAATAGTCTTGTGGTTGTCTGCCTCGCCGCCTTGCTCACCCTGTTGACGTGTGGCGTGGCACTGGCGGATCCCGCCCGTTTTGATCGGGGCCACATCGATGTCTTCAACGTCACCGCCGACGGTGGCAGCCTGACTTTGGACCTGCAGGAGGACGTCACCGGCTCCCACGTGCGCCGCGCACCCGAGGATGTCGATTTGGTTGTCGGCGAGGCGGCCTACACCGACGAAACCGCCAACGTCCCAGAGATCGGCGAGCCCGGCTACCTGCTGCCACAGACCCAACGTGCCGACCTGCTGTGGCCCGGGTGGGACACCCAGGGCGTGCGCGAAGGTGGCTTCGGTCGCGTCGACATCGAGTTCCGCGAGGTCTCCGGGCCAGGATCCGTCTACCTGTTCCAGACAGGAAGCTTCGGCTCCTTCCAACCCGTGCTTGATAGCGACCAGCCGCAGCTCTCCTCAGGATCCCGCATTGTTCAGGACGACCCGTCCCACGTCCACGCGAACTGGCTGTTCACCCAGCCAGGCGTGTACACCATGAAGGTTGTGGCAACCGCGGACGGCGCAGAGTCCAACGAGGCGGTGTACACGTGGCACGTCGGCGACGCGAGCGCCGAGACCGGTACAAACCGCGCCAGCGCCGAATCCAAGGCCGACACGTCGAACAACGACACGACCCACAACGACGCAACCAACAGCGCAGACTCGGTTTCGAAGTCTGTTGCTTCCAAGCCGGCAGCCCAGAAATCTGCGCCCGCAGCCCCAGCAGCACCTGCGGCCAAGCCGGCGCCCGCCACCACCTCAGCAGCGGCGAAGAAATGCACACCCGCGTTGCGCCCGATGATCAAGGACGACCGCAACGTGCCCGCCACCTGGAAGCGTCCGGAAGACCTTGTGTTCGGGCTTGGCAGTGCGGCGGAGGCGGACCTGCCCCAGGCGGTCGGCCCAGTGCCTGCCGGCAAAGCGTGGATGATTGGTGCGACACAGCAGGACAATGTGCCGTGGCTGGGTGCGAACACGCAGCACGAGTCGCTCATTGAACACACCACCGGCGAGGTCACCTGGGAAGTAACAAACTTCAACGGCCCCGGCCCAATGACCGTGTTCACCCAGGGCGGCCTGGGGCAAGTGGTGGGCGAGGAGTGGTTCACCGCAGAGAATGGTCGCGGCTCCGGCAGCCACACGATCCCGGCGAACTCGCACGTGCACCCCAATTGGGTGTTCGGGGCACCCGGCACGTACAAGGTGACCATCCGTCAGACCGCCACCACAAAAGGCGGGGAGAAGGTCTCCGGCGAGGCCACGCTGACGTTCAATGTCGGCGAGACCGGCAACGCCGATAGCGGCCACTTCGATTTCGGCTCCATGTTTGACCCAGAAGGCAGCTGCAGCGCCGGAGCTGCAACGGCACAAGGCAGCGACGCCGCACGCTCAGGTGACCTCGCAGAGACCGGCACCACAGTGATGACCGTGCCGTTCGCCATCCTGGGCCTCGGCGTCGCGGTGTTCGGCGCGGCGATGTGCACGTTGGACACTGCCTTGCGACGCCGCCTGATCGCCCTCGCAGGAGCCTCGAAGTGAAGCGCGCCAAAGCTATAGCGGCCCTCGGGTTGGTTGCGGGTCTGGTGGGCTGCGCGCAGGCGGACGGTGCGGTGGATGATGGCCGGCTGCGTGTGGTGGCGTCGACAAGCATTCTCGCGGATGTCGTGCAGAATGTCGCCGGCGATGCCGCTGACGTCACCCCGTTGATGCGTCGCGGCGCCGACCCGCACTCGTATGAGCCGACCCTGCACGCCACGCGCGACATTGCCTATGCGGACGCCGTGTTCACCAACGGGCTGTTGCTGGAGCCGCAAGCATTGAGCCGCACGATCGAGTCGACGGCGCGACCCGACGCGCGTGTGGTGGCGCTCGCCGAGCAGACGCAGCGCTACGGCTACGCCCCGATCCCGCTGGTCGAGGACGCGAGCTTGGACACCGTGTGGTTGGGCCTGCGCTTCGAGGGTGACCTCCCCGCCACCGCCGTCACCGAGCTTTCGCTTGTCGACGCCACCGGCCCCGGCAAAGCTTTCGCCTTCATCCTCGGCACGTTTGGCACACCTGAGTTGCTCTTCGACTCCGACGGCGGCTCGACCATGCTGCCGGCGGGTGCGCACACGCACGTGAGTTGGGCCTTTTCAGCGCCGGGTGTGTACGAGTTGCGGCTGCGCGCGTCGGTGCGCGACGCGGTCGATGCGCCGGAGCGCAGCTCCGCCGAGCAAACCGTGACGGTGGTTGTCGGCCAGGACCCGGCACAGGTCGCGCCTGGGAAGGTGGCGATCGAGCATGGTCACGTGGACATCGCCACGCTTGTCGACGACACCACCACCCACCTGACCCTTCGCACCGACGACCACAGCCACCCCGGCCACACCGACATCAACCCCGCCGATGCCGTCGTTGTCGTACCCACAACCACCCTGCAGCCGATCCCGCCACAGCGCGAGTTCCGCTTCCTCGGCAACCCGGACGACGAGACCTACCTGCTGCCGCAGGCGGTACTCGGCCGTCACGTGCACGGCGAGCTAGACCCGCACATCTGGCACGACCCGGCCGCGATGAAAGCGGTGGTTGACGTGGTGCGCGACGAACTGTCCGCCATCGACCCGTCACGCGCCAGCCAGTTCGCGGACAACGCCAAGCGCTACCAGTCGCTTCTCGACGACACCGACCGCACCGTCCGCGCCATGTACGACTCCATCCCCGAAACCAACCGCAACCTGGTCACCACCCACCACGGCTACGCCTACCTCGGCCGCGCCTACGGGCTGCGCATCGCAGGCTTTGTCACCCCGAACCCGAGCGTGGAGCCGAGCCCCCGCGACCTGCTGGCACTCTCGCGCACCTTGGACAACCTCGACGTGCCGGCCGTGTTCGTCGAGTACGGCAGCGAACAAGAAACGCCTGTGCTCACCCAAACGGCCGCCCAGCACGGGGTGAACGTGTGCCCGATCTGGGGCGACTCTCTCGACCCGCCCGGTCAGGGGCCGGCGCAAACGTATGTGGACTTTGTGCTGGCCAATGGGTCGTCGATTAGTAACTGCTTGAAAGGACAACAATGAAAAAGATTCCAGCCCTCATCACCGCCGCCATGATCGCGGCCGCACCCGCAGCAACCGCCCAGGTACAGGACAACAACCCCGCCCTGCAACAAGTCGTTGACGCCAACGAAACGATCGCGCCGGAAGGCGAACGCACCGTCATCGACGCAGGCCACGTTGACCTCGGCCCCATGTTCGTGGACGGCAACCTGCAATTCCTCGCCCGCGACGACACCCACGAACCCGCCATGTGGCGCCACCTCAACGACGTCGTCTTCGCCGTCGGCGACGCCGCCAAGCAAACCCTGCCCGACACCAACGACTTCGACTTCACCGGCGCCAAACCAGGCTCCGACGTATGGGTCGTGCCCCAAACCGAAGTCGCAGGCGTGCCATGGCTGGGCTGGAACTCCCAAGCCCCCTCGCTGCTCGAGCGCTCCACGTCCGGCATGAGCCTCGAATTCGCCGGCCACGACGGCCCTGGCGACTTCTCCCTCTTCGTCCAACCCGGCGGCTTCCACGAACCGCAGCAACTGTGGAACTCCCGCACCGAAGGCGACCAGTCCATGTGGGTCGAACCCAACACCCACACCCACGCCAACTGGGTGTTCACCGAGCCGGGCGTGCACCTGATCAAGGTGCGCGCGAAGGTGGAGGACACCGACGGCCAGGTGCACACCGACGAGCAGCTACTGCGCCTTGCGGTCGGCGTTGACCCGCAGGAGGCGTTCGACGCGGAGTTTGCGGGCGCCGGGGAGGGGGCGTCGTCGTCAAGCAATGTGCTCCTGTTCGCAGGCTTGGGTGTGCTCGTCCTGGCGTTGGTGGCGTTCGCGGTGGTGTGGGGGCGTCGTAAGTGATCACAATCCGCGACCTTGCCGTGTCCTACCCGGGACGTGAAGTGTTTCAGGGCGTGGACGTCACGCTCAACGGCGGCGAATTCACCGGCCTGCTCGGGCCGAACGGCGCAGGCAAAACGACGCTGATGCGTGCGATGCTCGGGCTCGTACCCGCCGACGCAGGCACCGTCGAGACGACCGACTCGCGTCCGATCCGCGACGTCGTCGGCTATGTGCCTCAACGCCACAACGTCGCGTGGGATTTCCCAATCGACGTCTACACCGCCACCCTCAACGCCACGCTTGGGAAGCGCCCCTGGTTCCGCCGCGCTGGCGAACGCGACCGCATGTGGGCGCAGCGTGCGCTTGAGATGGTGAACCTTGCAGACCTCGCCGACCGCCCCATCAGCGACCTGTCCGGCGGCCAGCGCCAACGCGTGCTCATCGCGCGTGCTTTGGTGCGCCGTCCGCGCATGCTGCTTCTCGACGAACCCTTCACCGGCCTCGACATCCCCACCACGGAACATTTGCTCGGGCTGTTTCGTGAGCTCGTCGATAAGGGCCTGGGCGTTGTGATGTCCACCCACAACATCGTCGAGGCCGTCGAATCCTGCGACCGTCTCATCCTGTTCAAAGGCGGCATCGTGGCGGATAGCCCGACGCGCCTGTTTAACGACGACACCCCCTGGATGCACACCTTCTCCGTCGGCCCCGACTCGCCGTGGCTGCGAGGCGTGCGCGCACACCTGGAGGCCGCCCATGCCTGAGATTTCCTTCCTGCAATTCCTCGCCGACATGGCGAACCCACAACTGGCCTTTCTGCCACGTGCGCTGGGTGCAGCTGTGATCGCCGCGGTGCTCTGCGCGGTGGTCGGGTGCTTCGTGGTGCTGCGCGGCATGGCGTTCATCGGCGACGCCGTTGCGCACGCGGTGTTTCCCGGCATCGCCGTCGCCTTCGCCTTGCAGACGTCCGTGCTGCTCGGCGGCGCGGTGGCGGGGGCGTTGGTGGCGGTGCTGATCGCGGTGATGTCGCAACGCCGCACCATTAAAGAAGACTCCGTGATCGGCATCGTGTTTACCGCCGCGTTTGCCATCGGCCTGGTGATCATCTCGCGGGTCGAGGGCTACACCGCCTCCGTGAGCTCGTTCCTGTTCGGCTCGCTCACCGGCGTTGGCGTGCGCGAACTGGTGGTCAACGCGGTCGCTGGCGCCATCATCGTCGCCATTGTGGTCGTCCTGCGCCCGTGGCTGACCGCCGTCGCTTTGGACCGCGAAACCGCCCGCGCCATGAACCTGCCCGTCGCCGCGTTGGACCTCGCGCTGTATCTCAGCGTGACGTTCGCCGTTGTGCTCGCCGTACAGACCGTGGGCAACATCCTGGTCGTCGCACTGCTGATCACCCCGGCTGCCGCCGCGCGCCTGTTCACCGACCGGCTCGACACGATGATGCTCATCGCCGCCGCATTCGGCGTGGTTGGCAGCGTCCTGGGCGTGTGGCTGGCGTGGGCCTACGATTCCCCCACCGGTGCGACGATCGTCCTTTCCGTCACCGCCCTGTTCGCACTGAGCTGGCTGTTCGCGCCGCGTCGCGGAGTGTTCGCGAAGGTGGTGCGGGCATGAAGTTGAACCGACTTGTGACGCTGGTCGTCGCTACGCTTGCGTTTGCTGTGGCACCACTGGCGCAGGCGAGCAGCGAGCACAAACCCGGCGACCCCGGCCACAGCGTGACCCTCGACGCGGACGTCGACCACCCGTGCGCCGGCCGCAAACTGCTCTACCACTCCCACAACGACGCCCTCTACGGCACGCGCTCCGGCGGCAAGCTAGCGGTGATGGCGGTCGACGGCCAACAGGTCACCTCCCAGGACTCCGTGTGCTTCCGCCTCGCCCCAGACGCGGACGCCGACGGCAACGACCTGTCCAAACTCACCATTCCCGACGACGGCACCCTCGACTTCCTCGGCCCCCGCGGCAGCGAAGTCTGGGCAGCGCCGCAAAGCGTGGACTGGACCGACAACTGGCGCCCCATCTGGTCGGGCCTCGGCGCATTCGACCCCGCCCACGAACTCGACCCCACGTCGATCCCCACCAACTTCAAAGACGACGTCATGCACTTCGACCTCGTCGACATGGATGCGCCCGGCGACATCAACGTCATGTTCACCAGCCGCGTCTACGAACCGGAGCGACTGTTCGACTCCTCCAACCCAGACATGCGCACCATCACCTACGAAGTCGGTGGCCACGGGCATTTCACCTGGACGTTTTCCAAACCAGGCATCTACGCGTTGACGTGGCAAGGCCGAGCCGAGCGTACCGACGGCACCACCGAACGCTCCGAACCCATCACCCAATACTGGCTTGTCGGCGACGACGCCACCGTCGGCCTGCCCGAAGGCACCACCACGGGGCTGCGCACCCCAAAGTCGGCATCGACACCCACTGATGCGCAACCGACCACGTCGGCGACTACCACGGTGGCCACCACGGCACCGACCTCCACCCAAGCCTCCACGTCGGCGCAGCCAACCACCGCGCCAACCTCCACGGCACCACTGACCACAGCACAGCCAACCACCACGGCGGCACAGCCAACCAGCACGCAGCCCAAGCCGGCACCAGGCACCTCCACGCCCAACGCCGCAGCGAAGGAGCGCGCGCTAATCAAGGCGGGTCATATGGATATGGCCTTGGTGGGGGAGGGGTCGTCGTTAAGCACAGTGCTCATCGATGATTCCGACCCCCTCCACCCGGCGCACCGACCCTCCGGCAGCTTCATCTTCGCCGTGCCCGACAGTGCGCGCACCGACCTGCCCGATAGCGTGCGCGACAGCTTCCCTGGCAGCCCAGCGCAGATGTGGATACTGCCGCAAGCACAGGACAAGAACCTGCCATGGCTGGGCTTTTCCACCACGGGAGTGCCCGCGAGCGCGATTGAGGAAGGCAGCCGGATCACGGTAAGCATGCGCGACGTCACCGGCCCGGGCCGCCTGATGACATGGCACGAGGATCTGCGAGGCCTGCGCATCGAACTGGATTCGGGCGACCCGTCCAAAACGCTCCAATACCCGGTTAACGCTCACGACCACCAAGGCTTTGGGTTCACCGAGCCGGGCATCTACACGGCGACGTTCGTGTATTCCGGCACCACGCGTGACGGTGAGGCGTTTGAGAAGGAACTCGTCGCAACGTTTGCAATTGGCGACGACGCCATCACCAACGCCCCAACCAATCCCGACGACACCGATAACGCAGGCAACACGGGCAACGCGGGCAAAAGCCTGAACGTCCCACAGGCGTTGGCGGCGGGTCTGCGGCAGGTGGAGAAGGAGCTCAAGAAGTTTGGCGACGCCATCGCGCCCGCCGCAAAACCGTCCACGAAGCCGTCTGCGCAGGCGACCACACAGCGGGCGACACGGCCGACGACACGGCCGAGCAACCAGGCAACTTCTCGCCCCTCGCGCACCGCTGCACCTGCGGCCCCGGCAACCACTGCCCAGTCGGCCCGGTCGGCCCAGTCGGCTCGATCGGTGAGTACTGCGCGTGCTGCACAGGCTGCACCTCGCAGTCAGGCGGCGGCTCAATCCACGGCGAAGCAGTCTCCGACGAGGCGTGCGCAGGCAAGCCGTGCAGCGTCATCGCAACTATCGACGAGCACTAGCGCCCCCGCCACAACCTCCGCCCCTTCGCCGGAGCCCTCACCTGAGTCTGCACCCGATGCTTCGGGCAGCGGGATTCATGCCGCGCAGCCCGTCGAAGGCACGAGCAACTCCGCGACGGCCGGCGGCTTCTGGGCTGGCCTCGCGATTGGTGTTGGCATCATGGCGCTCATCGGCGGCGCAGTACTGTTTGTTGCCGCGCTGAAATTGCTCCGTCGCGCTGAGCGACACGACGAGCACTAGCCGAAGAGTTGGTCCATTGCCCCGTGGTTGGTGTTTTTCACCGGGTAGCCGCGGGGTGAGATCCATACTGGGGCACCCCGCACCATGACGATCCGGCCCCGTT
>NZ_KV826415.1:121778-219422 GCF_001835905.1 Corynebacterium sp. HMSC034E11 | reverse complement strand
TGCTTCTGATTCGCCAAACGCTGCGTGCGATACAGATTCACCGCACCGGCCTGCGGGTGAAACGCCGCCACCTCCAACGCATCACCAAACTGGGCGGAGAGAAACTCCGCACCCGTCATGGTGGTGCCATCAGTCATGGCCAACAGCACATCATCACCATTGCCGTCCAGGATGCGTACGTAATCCGGCAGCGGCACCAACACCGTCGGACGAGGCGCTGCAGTAGCCACCTTGCCCTCGCCGAAGAAGATCCCAATCAAATTCTCGGCAATCTGGGGTGCAGCCGGACGGTCCTGATCAATACCTAACCGCCCGGCGTGTTCCATGTCGGAGATCTCGCGCTCGTCGTAGGTTAAGTGCAGGGTGCGTTTGCCGTTTCGCGACGGGCCAAATTTCGCCGCATCCACCGCCGGTGTCTTATCCGCCGGCACCAACGTACGGGCTGCAGCCTCAATCGCCCGGTAGCCACCTTCGACCTCAAGCAAGGCCAGGCGCAGCGCCCACCGCTGGGAGGCATCCTTGACCGGTGCGATGCGACGCTCGATCAGCGCCAGCTCGTCGAGGGAGAAACCTCGCGCTAAAGAACTTGCTGTCTTCTGTTTGCGCGTGAATTTGGTGCGCCCGAAGTACACATCGCGCAGCCGCGCCCAGGCTCGCGCACGATCGGGTGCAAAGCCCGAGGCGAGTGCAACCTCAAGGTTGAAGTCAGCCAGCGTCTCTAACGCTGCGGCCGACATCGCCTGCACTAACACCTCGAACGAATTCATACCCAAAACGCTAAACGCCCGGCGCAGAAATTGCACCTGGCCTGTGGATAACTGGGCGTGGGGTCGTCGAAAAGCAGTCGAAAAGCAATGGCTTATCCACAGGCAATTTGACCTCGCGGCGAAACCCGCTAAGATACCCACCGAAGTTTGAGCGATCCGTAAGGGTCGCGCTCAAGTTTCACCGAAGACCGTCGGTCACTTCCGTAAGGGAGTCGAAGGTATCCCATTCCAGGGATCGACCCACGCAGGAGAAACGAGGCTGGACTTGCGTCTGCCCCGTGCCTTCTGCACGGGGCATTTTTCATTGGTGCTCCGGGCGGATTGAAGGACATGAAGTATCGGAAGGAGGCGTGTGTCATGGCAAACCCGAAGAATGTTGCGGAACTTGCAGCTCTGAAGGAGAAGTTCGCTGAGGCGGACTCCATCGTGCTGACTGAGTACCGTGGCCTGACCGTCGGCCAGCTCCAGCAGCTGCGCGGCGATATGGGCTTTGATGTCGAGTACCACGTCGCCAAGAACACTCTCATCAAGATCGCTGCTAATGAGCAGGGCATTGAGGGTCTCGACGATCTTCTCACCGGCCCGACCGCTGTTGCGTTCATCAAGGGCGACGCGGCTGTTGATGCTGCGAAGGTGATGAAGAAGTTCAACAAGGACCACGACGCGTTCGTGATCAAGGGCGGCTTCATGGACGGTAACGTCCTGGACGCTTCCCAGATCGACGCTCTGGCTGAGATGGACAACCGCGAGACCACCCTTGCGAAGCTCGCTGGTGCGTTCGAGGGTTCTCTGGCAAAGGCTGCCGGCCTGTTCCAGGCTCCGGCCTCCAAGACGGCTCGTCTTGTCGCTGCGCTGCAGGACAAGCAGGAAGCCGCGTAAGCAAACTTTTACATCTGGGCTGCAGACGCCCACCTAAAGAAAGGAAGCCATCATGGCTAAGCTCACCAAGGACGAGCTCATTGAGCAGTTCAAGGAAATGACCCTCATCGAACTTTCCGAGTTCCTGAAGGAATTCGAGGAGGTCTTCGACGTGACCGCTGCTGCTCCGGTTGCAGTTGCTGCTGCTCCGGGCGCTGCTGGCGATGCTCCGGCTGCTGAGGAGAAGGACGAGTTCGACGTTGTTCTCGAGGACGCTGGCGACAAGAAGATCGGTGTCATTAAGGCTGTCCGCGAGCTCGTTCCGGGCCTGGGCCTGAAGGACGCTAAGGAAATGGTTGAGGGCACCCCGAAGGCCATCCTGGAAGGCGCTTCCAAGGACGACGCTGAGGCCGCTAAGGCTAAGCTCGAGGAGGCTGGCGCAAAGGTCACCCTCAAGTAAGAGCCTTTCGCTTTTCGACGACACCCCCGCCCACCGGTACGTTTACCGGCTGGCGGGGGTTTCGCTTGTCCTGCGCTAAGATTTCGGACCATGCTGCGTTTTTCCCGTTCCTTGGCCGCGTTGGTTGCTGGTGTGGGTATTGCGCTGGTGGTTGCTGGGATGTTGGCGCCGCGGGTGTTGTTGTCAGGGGAGCGGTTGCCGTTGGCGTTGGGGGATGCGACGTGGACGATTACGGATCCGGATGGCATGCGTGCGGGGGAGTCGGCGCCGGTGACGCGTCAGTTGCATTTGGAGGTGATGGAGCCTTCGGGGGATGAGCGGGCGGCTATTCGTGTGGGGGATTCGGTGCGAGCGGGTGAGGCTCCGGGGGATTTTGAGAATTTGGTGTCTGCGACGACGTGGTCGTATGAGTTGGATCGGGTGTCGGGTGAGGCGTTGTCGCCGGCGCAGGCGCAGGTAATTTTTGCGATGCCTGCTGCCGAAGTGCCGGTCGACGGCGCTTGGCTGAAATTCCCGTCGCCCGCGCCTGCGTCGGACGTGGACGTGTTTGATCCGGTGTTGCGTGGTTCGGCGGTGGCGCGGTTCGTCGATACGCAAGAGATCGGCGGACGCACCGTCAACCGCTACCAGCAGACGGTCGCGCCGACGAATATCGCGCAGCGCTACGCCGATCCGCGTAACACGCTCACGATCGACGGTGAACGTACGTTCTTTACTCATGCGGCGGAGCGCGAGTTGCTTGTCGACGAGCAAACGGGCGTTGTTGTGGGCATCAACGAGCGTGTCGACGACTACTATGCCGACGCCGAGGGTAACGGCGTGCAGAACGTGCTGACCTATGACGGACGTATGGACGAGGCGCAGGTCACGGAACTTGTGCAGCGGGTTGGTCAGGCGCAGCCGAAGGCGGCCAATCCGTTGTTGTGGTGGATTGTCACCGGTGTCGGTGCGGTGTTGGCCCTGGTGGGGCTGATTGGTTCGGTTGTTTCGGCGCGTCGCAATTGACGAGTCGCGCGGGTGGGGTGGTAGGCTGCCCTCCAGCAACTTGGACAACGGCACCAGACGGCACGGGTGCGTGAGGGTTGTAACGCGGGGGGTTGAGTGCCCGATAGGGCCCTTTACAATTTGTTAGCTTTTGTATAAGCTTGCTCGTTGCGCTGGAAGCCGTCTCCAGTACGTCATTGAAGCCTTGTGCATACGGATGAGAATTTCCTATTTGACAAGGTGATTTTGTTGTCTCTGGGGGCGGGTCTTCCGAAGCAGACCAAATGCTAACTTATCCTGCGGAAATGCCGCTGGACCGCGAAGCCAGACGCGGGCCGGTGAGCATCCGCCAGAGGTGCTGGAAGGACCCAACTTGGCAGTCTCAGACCAGACCATGAATATGGCTGAAATCCCGGGGGCTCCGGAACGTTATTCGTTCGCGAAGATTAACGAGCCCATTACCGTCCCGGGCTTGCTCGATGTGCAGCTCGAATCGTTCGCGTGGCTCGTCGGTACGTCGGAGTGGCGTGAGAATGAGCAGGCGAGCCGTGGCGACGATGCACGCGTCACCTCGGGCCTTGAGGACATTCTTGAGGAGATCTCCCCGATCGAGGACTACTCGGGCAACATGAGCCTGACGTTGTCCGAGCCGCGCTTCGAAGACGTGAAGTACACGATCGACGAGTGCAAGGACAAGGACATCAACTACTCCGCGCCGCTCTATGTGACCGCGGAGTTCATTAACAACGACACGCAGGAGATTAAGTCCCAGACCGTGTTCATTGGCGATTTTCCGCTGATGACCGACAAGGGCACCTTCATTGTCAACGGCACCGAGCGTGTCGTTGTCTCCCAGCTGGTGCGCTCCCCAGGCGTGTACTTCGACGAGTCGATTGATAAGTCCACGGAGCGCCCGCTGCACTCCGTGAAGGTTATCCCGTCTCGCGGCGCTTGGCTCGAGTTCGACGTGGACAAGCGTGACACCGTTGGTGTGCGTATTGACCGTAAGCGTCGCCAGCCGGTTACCGTCCTGCTGAAGGCTCTGGGTTGGACCACGGAACAGATCACGGAGCGCTTCGGCTTCTCCGAGATCATGATGTCCACCCTGGAAAACGACGGTGTGAACAACACCGACGAGGCTCTGCTGGAGATTTACCGCAAGCAGCGTCCGGGCGAGCAGCCGACGCGTGACCTTGCGCAGTCCCTGCTGGAGAACTCGTTCTTCAAGGCGAAGCGTTACGACCTGGCTCGCGTGGGCCGTTACAAGGTCAACCGCAAGCTTGGTCTCGGCGGCGATCACGACGGTTTGATGACGCTGACCGAAGAGGACATTGCTACCACCCTCGAGTACTTGGTGCGTCTGCACGCAGGTGAGTCGGAGATGACCTCCCCGTCCGGTGAGATCATCCCGATCAACACCGACGACATCGACCACTTCGGTAATCGTCGTCTGCGCACCGTGGGTGAGCTGATCCAGAACCAGGTACGCGTTGGCCTGTCCCGTATGGAGCGCGTCGTGCGTGAACGCATGACCACCCAGGATGCGGAGTCGATTACCCCGACGTCGCTGATTAACGTGCGTCCGGTCTCCGCTGCGATCCGCGAGTTCTTCGGTACCTCGCAGCTGTCGCAGTTCATGGACCAGAACAACTCTCTGTCTGGCCTGACCCACAAGCGTCGTCTGTCTGCGCTTGGTCCGGGTGGTCTGTCGCGTGAGCGCGCCGGCATCGAGGTGCGAGACGTGCACCCGTCGCACTACGGCCGTATGTGCCCGATTGAGACCCCGGAAGGCCCGAACATTGGTCTGATTGGTGCGCTGTCCTCGTACGCGCGCGTCAACCCGTTCGGTTTCATTGAGACGCCGTACCAGAAGGTCGAAGACGGCAAGCTGACCGATCAGATTGATTACCTCACCGCCGACGAGGAGGACCGCTACGCCATTGCGCAGGCGGCCACCCCGATGGATAAGGACGGCAACCTCACCGGTGAGCGTATTGAGGTCCGCCTGAAGGAAGGCGACATCGGCGTCGTCGGCCCGAAGGGCGTTGACTACCTGGATATTTCCCCGCGTCAGATGGTGTCCGTGGCTACGGCGATGATTCCGTTCCTCGAGCACGACGATGCGAACCGTGCCCTCATGGGTGCGAACATGCAGAAGCAGGCTGTGCCGCTGCTGCGCGCCGAGTCCGCATACGTGGCTACCGGTATGGAGCAGCGTGCTGCGTACGACGCTGGCGATACCGTCATTTCCAAGAAGGCCGGCGTGATTGAGAACGTCACGGGCGACTACATCACCGTCATGGATGATGAGGGTGGCCGCGACACCTACATGCTGCGCACCTTCGAGCGTACGAACCAGGGCACCTGCTACAACCAGACCCCGATCGTGAGCGCGGGCGACCGCGTTGAGGCCGGTCAGGTTATCGCTGACGGCCCGGGCACCAAGGACGGCGAGATGGCTCTCGGCCGTAACCTGCTGGTTGCGTTCATGCCGTGGGAAGGCCACAACTACGAGGACGCCATCATCCTCAACCAGCGCGTGGTGGAGGAGGACATCCTCACCTCCGTGCACATCGAGGAGCACGAGATTGATGCCCGCGACACCAAGCTCGGTGCCGAGGAGATCACTCGTGAGATCCCGAACGTGTCCGAGGATGTGCTGAAGGATCTGGACGAGCGCGGCATCATCCGTATCGGTGCGGACGTGCGTGACGGCGACATCCTTGTCGGTAAAGTCACCCCGAAGGGCGAGACCGAGCTGACCCCGGAGGAGCGCCTGCTGCGCGCCATCTTCGGCGAGAAGGCCCGCGAGGTCCGCGACACCTCCCTGAAGGTGCCCCACGGTGAGCAGGGCAAGGTCATTGCTGTGCGTCGCTTCTCCCGTGAGGACGACGACGATCTGTCCCCGGGCGTGAACGAGATGATCCGCGTGTACGTGGCTCAGAAGCGCAAGATCCAGGACGGCGACAAGATGGCTGGCCGCCACGGCAACAAGGGTGTCGTGGGCAAGATCCTGCCTCAGGAAGACATGCCGTTCATGGCTGACGGCACCCCGGTGGACATCATTCTGAACACCCACGGTGTGCCGCGTCGTATGAACATCGGCCAGGTGCTCGAGGTTCACTTGGGCTGGCTGGCGAAGGCCGGCTGGACGGTGAACCCGGACGATCCGGCGAACGCCAAGTTGCTGGAGACCCTGCCGGAGCACCTGTATGACGTCCCGCCGGAGTCGCTGACCGCAACCCCGGTGTTCGACGGTGCGACCAACGACGAGATCGCTGGCCTGCTTGCTAACTCCAAGCCGAACCGCGACGGTGACGTCATGGTGGACGGCGACGGCAAGACTGTCCTGTTCGACGGCCGTTCCGGTGAGCCGTACAAGTACCCGATTTCGGTCGGTTACATGTACATGCTGAAGCTGCACCACCTGGTGGACGAGAAGATTCACGCTCGTTCCACTGGTCCGTACTCGATGATTACGCAGCAGCCGCTGGGCGGTAAGGCTCAGTTCGGTGGCCAGCGTTTCGGCGAGATGGAGGTGTGGGCAATGCAGGCTTACGGCGCTGCCTACACGCTGCAGGAGCTGCTGACCATTAAGTCGGATGACGTGGTCGGCCGTGTGAAGGTTTACGAGGCGATTGTCAAGGGCGACAACATCCCGGATCCGGGTATTCCGGAGTCTTTCAAGGTGTTGCTCAAGGAGTTGCAGTCCCTGTGCTTGAACGTGGAGGTTCTCTCTACTGATGGCACGCCGATGGAGCTCGACGGCGATGACGACGAGTTTGATCAGGCTGGCTCCTCGCTCGGCATTAACCTGTCCCGCGATGAGGGTGCAGCGGCGGATACCGCTTAGGCGCCAGGTGGTCGTCGTAAAGCAATTGCTTGTCGACGACCAAACGAACGCAATAGCCAACCACTTAAAAGAAAAGGAATTTTTACGTGTTTGACGTAAACCTCTTCGATGAGCTTCGCATCGGCCTGGCCACCGCCGACGACATTCGCCGTTGGTCCCACGGCGAGGTGAAGAAGCCTGAAACCATTAACTACCGCACGCTCAAGCCGGAAAAGGACGGCCTGTTCTGCGAGCGCATCTTCGGTCCGACCCGCGACTGGGAGTGTGCCTGCGGTAAGTACAAGCGTGTCCGCTACAAGGGCATCATCTGCGAGCGCTGCGGCGTCGAGGTGACCAAGTCCAAGGTGCGCCGTGAGCGGATGGGCCACATTGAGCTGGCTGCTCCGGTGACGCACATCTGGTACTTCAAGGGTGTGCCGTCGCGTCTGGGCTACCTGCTCGACCTGGCGCCGAAGGATCTTGAGCGCATCATTTACTTCGCGGCGAACATCATCACCTCTGTTGATGACGAGGCTCGACACAACGACATGTCCACCCTCGAGGCGGAGATGTTGATGGAGAAGAAGGATGTCGAGGACGACACCAACTCCGAGATCGCCGACCGTGCGCAGAAGTTGGAGGAGGACCTCGCTGAGCTCGAGGCTTCCGGCGCAACTGCTGCTGCCCGCAAGAAGGTGCAGAACGCTGCCGATAAGGAGATGCAGCACCTGCGCGAGGCTGGCGAGCGCGAGGTTGAGCGCCTCGACGAGATCTGGACCACCTTCCAGAAGCTCGCTCCGAAGCAGATGATTATCGACGAAAACCTCTACGAGGAACTCGTCGACCGTTACGAGGATTACTTCACCGGCGGTATGGGCGCCGAGGCAATCCAGACGCTGATCCGCAACTTCGACCTCGATGCTGAGGCCGAGGAGCTGCGCGGCATCATCGCCGAGGGCAAGGGCCAGAAGAAGGTCCGCGCTCTGAAGCGTCTGCGCGTTGTCGCTGCGTTCCAGCGCTCGGGCAACGACCCGGCAGGCATGATCCTCGACGCCATCCCGGTGATCCCGCCGGAGCTGCGTCCGATGGTCCAGCTCGACGGTGGCCGTTTTGCCACCTCCGACCTGAACGACCTGTACCGCCGCGTGATCAACCGCAACAACCGTTTGAAGCGCATGATCGACCTGGGCGCACCAGAGATCATCGTGAACAACGAGAAGCGCATGCTGCAGGAGTCCGTTGACGCCCTGTTCGACAACGGTCGTCGTGGCCGTCCGGTCACCGGCCCGGGCACCCGTCCGCTGAAGTCCCTGTCTGACCTGCTCAAGGGCAAGCAGGGTCGCTTCCGCCAGAACCTGCTGGGTAAGCGTGTGGACTACTCCGGCCGTTCCGTGATTATCGTCGGCCCGCAGCTGAAGCTGCACGAGTGTGGTCTGCCGAAGCGTATGGCGCTCGAGCTGTTTAAGCCGTTCGTGATGAAGCGCCTCGTCGATAATGACTACGCGCAGAACATCAAGTCCGCCAAGCGCATGGTGGAGCGTCAGCGCCCTGAGGTGTGGGACGTGCTCGAAGAGGCGATTTCCGAGCACCCAGTGCTGCTGAACCGTGCACCGACCCTGCACCGTCTGGGTATTCAGGCGTTCGAGCCGAAGCTGGTTGAGGGTAAGGCAATTCAGCTGCACCCGCTGGCCTGTGAAGCATTCAACGCCGACTTCGACGGTGACCAGATGGCAGTCCACCTGCCGCTGTCCGCAGAGGCGCAGGCTGAGGCCCGCATCCTGATGCTGTCCTCCAACAACATCCTGTCCCCGGCGTCCGGCAAGCCGCTGGCAATGCCGCGCCTGGACATGGTGACTGGCCTGTACTTCCTGACCATGCTCAAGGGCCCGCAGGAGATCGGCGGCGAGGGCGCATATGCACCTGCCGACGAAAACGGCCCGGAGCGCGGCGTCTACTCGTCCTACCGTGAGGCCATCATGGCTTACGACCTGGGCGTGCTTGGCCTGCAGGCACCGATCAAGGTGCGCATCGATCACCTGCGTCCGACGGAGGAGATCGAGGCAGAGCAGTTCCCGGATGGTTGGACGAAGGGTCAGCCGTGGATGATGGAGACCACCCTTGGTCGCATCATGTTCAACGAGCTCATGCCGTTTAACTTCCCGTACCAGGAAGGCGCCATGGTCCGTAAGGGCGGTGGCGGCGGCAAGGTGCTGCTCGGCGACATCATCCAGTCCATGGTTGAGCAGTACCCGATGATCACCGTCGCTCAGGTGCTGGACAAGATGAAGGACGCTGGCTTCTACTGGTCCACCCGTTCCGGCGTCACCATCTCCATGTCCGACGTGCTGATTCTCCCGAACAAGAACGAAGTTCTCGAGCAGTACGAGAAGGAAGCCGAGGCCATCGAGCGCAAGTTCTGGGAGAAGGGTGCGCTTACCGAGGAGAACCGTTACGACCGTCTGGTCGAGCTGTGGCAGGATGCCACCAACAAGGTTGGTCAGGCCGTCGAGGACCTGTACCCGGACGACAACCCGATTCCGATGATCGTGAAGTCCGGTGCTGCAGGTAACATGCGTCAGATCTGGACCCTGGCCGGCATGAAGGGCATGGTCGTGAACTCGCGTGGTGAGTACATCACGCGCCCGATCAAGACCTCTTTCCGCGAAGGCCTGTCCGTGATGGAGTACTTCAACAACTCCCACGGTTCCCGTAAGGGTCTTGCCGATACCGCTCTGCGTACCGCTGACTCGGGCTACCTCACCCGTCGTCTGGTGGACGTGGCGCAGGACGTCATCGTCCGCGAGGAGGACTGTGGCACCCGTCAGGGCGTCAAGGTTCCTGTTGCCGTTGCCCTCGCAGGCTCGGACAACGAGAAGAAGTACGCCCGCCACGACCTGGTCGAGACCTCTGTCTCCGGCCGTGTTCTGGCTGCGGATGCCACCGACGCTGATGGCAAGGTCATCGCCGAGGCTGGTACCGAGTTGAGCGAGCAGCGTATCGACGACCTCGTGGCCGCCGGCATCACCGAGGTCAAGGTTCGCTCCGTGCTGACCTGCCAGACCCCGACCGGTGTCTGCGCGAAGTGCTACGGCAAGTCCATGGCCTCCGGTCACCTCGTCGACATCGGCGAAGCCGTCGGCATCGTGGCTGCACAGTCCATTGGTGAGCCGGGTACCCAGCTGACCATGCGTACCTTCCACCAGGGTGGTGTCGGTGGCGACATTACCGGTGGTCTGCCGCGTGTCCAGGAGCTCTTCGAGGCCCGCGTTCCGAAGAACCGTGCCCCGATCGCTTCCGTGGCCGGCACGATCACTCTCGAGGACGAGGGCAACTTCTGGACCCTGACCATCCACCCGGATGACGGTTCCGACGTGGTGGTCTACGAGAAGCTGTCCAAGCGCCAGGGCCTGGCCCAGGTTCGCCGCCCGATGGAGTCCAACCCGGACGCCATGATCGAGCGTGGCCTGCGCGAGGGTGACCACGTCGAGGTGGGCGAGCGCCTGCTTCGCGGTGCTGCTGACCCGCACGACGTGCTCGAGGTTCTCGGCCGTCGCGGTGTGGAGAAGCACCTTATCGACGAGGTCCAGGCCGTGTACCGCACCCAGGGTGTGTCCATCCACGACAAGCACATCGAGATCATCATCCGCCAGATGCTGCGTCGCGGCACCGTGATCGACTCGGGTACCACCGAGTTCCTCCCGGGCACGCTCGTGGACCTGTCGGAGGCACGCCAGGTCAACGCCGCTGCTGTGGCAGACGGTGGCGAGCCGGCCGAGATGCGCTCCGAGATCATGGGCATCACCAAGGCATCGCTGGCTACCGAGTCCTGGCTGTCGGCCGCGTCCTTCCAGGAGACCACCCGTGTGCTCACGGACGCTGCGATTAACAAGCGTTCCGACAAGCTCATCGGCCTGAAGGAGAACGTGATCATCGGTAAGTTGATCCCGGCTGGTACCGGTATCTCCCGCTACCGCAACATCCAGGTCAAGCCGACCGAGGCGGCACGCTCCGCGGCGTACGCCATCCCGACCTTCGGCGATTCCATCTACGGCGACGAAGGCTACGGCGAATTCACCGGCGCTTCGGTGCCGATGGAAGAGTTCGGCTACGAGGAGCTCTAAAGGCAGCCCCAGCATTCTGGCTTAGCTAGGTCTGCTTCAAAGCCCGGCATCCCCGCTGAGGGGAGGCCGGGCTTTTTGTTGTGCTGATACTAAATGTGAGCACCACGGGCTGCGCGCACGATTCCTACGCCACCCATGAGTGCGAGCCCGCGAACATGGATGACCGGAGCATCGGCGGGAATCTCAGCGAGAGAAAACCTGCACGACGAGTGGGTTTCCACCCCGAAACCACCCATGATTCCAATTCCTGCATCGACGACTCGGACATCGTCTGGCACGATGATCTCGATGCCACCCATGATGGCGAATGCGTTGATCTCGGTCTCGTGAGAACTCAACCTCGCCTCGCGCAGATCGATTGAGCTTCCGCCCATCACGGTGAAGGAGGTGTGCGTCGGAGCTACCAACCAGTCGCCGCCTCGCTCGCTGCCTCCCATGACTGCAAGGCTGAAGCCGGAGCCGCCGGATTCGCCGGTGACGTAGTTCCTCACTCCTGAAGGGCGCTGGGCCGGAGGATGGGGTTGGGCGGTGACGGGGGAGAGATCGTCGATAAGCGCAGGAAGCTCATCGACAAAGGTTGCCTCGTAGAGCATGCGAGAGCGCTCGTCGAACTCGTTGACGGAGAGCTGTCCATCG
Organism: Corynebacterium sp. HMSC034E11; assembly: GCF_001835905.1. Lineage (NCBI taxonomy): Bacteria > Bacillati > Actinomycetota > Actinomycetes > Mycobacteriales > Corynebacteriaceae > Corynebacterium > Corynebacterium sp. HMSC034E11. The sequence continues at coordinate 207,764 of NZ_KV826415.1, read as the reverse complement.
ACGAATGCATCGTGAAGGAAGGCGGCGGCACGGTCGCGTTCCGCGCTGCTCAGTCGCTTACGGGGGAGGTTCGCATCGCTCATGCCACGAAAGCTAGCACGGATTTGCCGTCATGCCTTGGCGTGTTGTAAATTATCTGAGGTTTCGCCCGTGTGAATCGGTGCGAAGTTAAACGAACTCCATGCGACTCGTTCACTAGGTAGTTCATGCAAACGGCAGGGCCCCGGAAGAAGAGCCCCTATTTTTGCATGTATGGCCATGTGTGAGCGGGACGCGCGAACAGAAAGGGCTTGAATGCCTACTATTCAGCAGCTGGTCCGCAAGGGCCGCCACTCCAAGAGCGCGAAGGTGGCTACTGCTGCGCTGAAGGGCTCTCCGCAGCGCCGCGGCGTGTGCACCCGCGTGTACACCACCACCCCGAAGAAGCCGAACTCTGCACTTCGTAAGGTCGCCCGTGTGCGCCTGACCTCCGGTGTTGAGGTTTCCGCTTACATTCCGGGCGAGGGCCACAACCTGCAGGAGCACTCCATGGTGCTCGTGCGCGGCGGCCGTGTGAAGGACCTCCCGGGTGTGCGCTACAAGATCGTTCGTGGCGCCCTCGATACCCAGGCAGTGAAGGACCGTAAGCAGGCACGTTCCCGCTACGGCGCGAAGAAGGGACAGTAATCAATGCGTAAGCAGCAAGCACCGAAGCGTCCCATCGTTAAGGATCCGGTATACGAGTCCGAGCTGGTCACCCAGCTTGTGAACAAGATCCTGCAGGACGGCAAGAAGTCCACCGCCGAGCGCATCGTCTACGGCGCACTCGAGATCTGCCGCGAGAAGACCGGCACCGATCCGGTGGGCACCCTGGAAAAGGCTATCGGCAACGTTCGCCCGGACCTCGAGGTTCGCTCCCGCCGTGTTGGTGGCGCAACCTACCAGGTCCCGGTTGACGTCAAGCCGGAGCGCTCCACCACTCTCGCCCTGCGTTGGCTGGTCCCCTTTACCCGCCAGCGTCGTGAGAACTCGATGATCGAGCGTCTCGCCAACGAGATCCTGGATGCTTCCAACGGTCTCGGCGCATCCGTGAAGCGTCGCGAGGATGTCCACAAGATGGCAGAGGCCAACCGCGCCTTCGCCCACTACCGCTGGTAAGAGCTGGAAGCGAGATGATCGTCGGCAAACCCCGAAACTGCATATGTGTCCCCTCGTGGGGCCCGCGTTTTCGGGGTTTTCGTCGATAAGCACAAGCTCGCGCTGCCATTTGAGCAACAAAGTGGCAGAATTGACTAACGACAACTAACCGACAAAGACGCTTCACCGCGTCGACGACATTAAGTTGGGGTAACAAACGTGGCACAAGAAGTGCTTAAGGACCTGCACAAGGTCCGCAACATCGGCATCATGGCCCACATTGACGCCGGTAAGACCACCACCACCGAGCGCATCCTGTTCTACACGGGCATCAACCGCAAGGTCGGCGAAACCCACGACGGTGGCGCAACCACCGACTGGATGGATCAGGAGAAAGAGCGCGGCATCACCATTACGTCCGCAGCTGTGACCTGTTTCTGGAACAACAACCAGATCAACATCATTGACACCCCGGGTCACGTGGACTTCACCGTTGAGGTGGAGCGCTCCCTGCGCGTGCTCGATGGTGCTGTCGCCGTGTTCGACGGCAAGGAAGGCGTTGAGCCGCAGTCCGAGCAGGTGTGGCGTCAGGCTGCGAAGTACGACGTCCCGCGTATCTGCTTCGTCAACAAGATGGACAAGCTGGGTGCAGACTTCTTCTACACCGTCGGCACCATTGTCGACCGCCTCGGCGCTAAGCCGTTGGTAATGCAGATTCCGATCGGCGCTGAGGACGACTTCGACGGCGTCGTCGATCTGCTCGAGATGAAGGCTCTGCAGTGGCCGGGCAAGGTCGAGACCGGCACGCCGCCTCAGATCACCGAGATCCCGGAGGACCTCAAGGAGCTCGCAGAAGAGTACCGCGAGAAGCTTCTCGAGACCGTTGCCGAGTCCGACGAAGAGCTCATGGAGAAGTACTTCGGTGGCGAAGAACTCACCATCGAGGAAATCAAGGGCGCCATCCGCAAGCTCACCGTGAACTCCGAGATCTACCCGGTGTTCTGCGGTACCGCATACCGCAACAAGGGCATCGAGCCGATCCTCGACGCTGTTGTTGACTACCTGCCGAGCCCGCTGGACATCGGCGAGGTGCGTGGCACCTCCGTCGACGGCTCCGAGGAACTCTTCCGTAAGCCGTCCGTCGAAGAGCCGTTCTCCGCACTGGCCTTCAAGATCGCCGTGCACCCGTTCTTCGGCAAGCTCACCTACGTGCGCGTCTACTCCGGCCAGGCTATTCCGGGCGAGCAGATGCTCAACTCCACGAAGTCCAAGAAGGAGCGCGTGGGCAAGCTCTTCCAGATGCACGCGAACAAGGAGAACCCGGTCGAGCACGCAGACGCCGGCAACATCTACGCGTTCATCGGCCTGAAGGAAACTACGACCGGCGACACCCTGTGCAACCCGGATCACCCGATCATCCTCGAGTCCATGGACTTCCCGGACCCGGTTATCCAGGTGGCCATCGAGCCGAAGACCAAAGCTGACCAGGAGAAGCTCGGTACCGCTATTCAGAAGCTTGCTGAAGAGGACCCGACCTTCACCGTCCAGCTCGACGAAGAGACCGGCCAGACCGTCATCGGCGGCATGGGCGAGCTCCACCTCGACGTGCTGGTGGACCGCATGAAGCGCGAGTTCAAGGTTGAGGCAAACATCGGTTCCCCGCAGGTTGCTTACCGCGAGACCATTCGCAAGAAGGTCGAGTCCCTCGACTTCACCCACAAGAAGCAGACCGGTGGTTCGGGCCAGTTCGCAAAGGTCATCGTCACCATCGAGCCGTACAACCCGGATCCGGAGACCCTGGAAGAGGGCGAGTCCGCAACCTACAAGTTCGAGAACGCCGTCACCGGTGGTCGCGTGCCGAAGGAATACATCCCGTCCGTCGACGCTGGTATCCAGGACGCAATGCAGTACGGCTACCTCGCTGGCTACCCGCTGGTGAACATCAAGGCCACCCTCGAGGACGGCGCTTACCACGACGTCGACTCTTCGGAAATGGCGTTTAAGATCGCTGGCTCCCAGGTCCTCAAGGAAGCTGTTGCTAAGGCGAAGCCGGTTCTGCTTGAGCCGGTCATGGCTGTTGAGGTCGTGACCCCGGAGGAGTACATGGGCACCGTTAACGGTGACATCAGCTCCCGCCGTGGCCAGGTCTACGCCATGGAAGATCGCTCCGGCGCAAAGGTCGTCCGTGCGAAGGTGCCGCTGTCCGAGATGTTCGGCTACATCGGCGACCTGCGTTCCTCGACCGCTGGCCGTGCGAACTTCACCATGGTGTTCGACTCCTACGCTGAGGTTCCGCAGAGCGTCGCGCAGGAGATCATCGAGAAGCGCAACGGCAACTAAGCCGCCCTCTCCCGCCAGCTGCGTGCCAGCAGCTGGCGTATAAGGGAGAACCCCTAGCGGGGTAGCGGTCGCGCTGAGGCAACGCAACAACGGGCGTTGTCTGAGCCGGCCGTTACCCTCTAGGTTGGTCCGGGGAATCGGATCGGCCAGTTTGAAAAACGGCCTTTTTGAACCTAGGATCTTGTAACTGGCACATTGTGAAATGGCTCCCGTCGCTATATCCGTTTTGGGCTGTAGCGGTTGGGCGTAAGCAAACCACGTGGCTGCGAAGGTCGTAGCCACCATGAAGTCCAGGAGGACAATCAGTGGCAAAGGAAAAGTTCGAGCGCACTAAGCCGCACGTGAACATCGGCACCATTGGTCACGTCGACCACGGCAAGACCACCACCACCGCTGCGATCACCAAGGTACTGGCAGACCAGTACCCGGAGGAGAACAAGGCCTTCGACTACGCGATGATCGATAAGGCTCCGGAGGAGCGCGAGCGCGGCATTACCATCAACATCTCCCACGTGGAGTACAACACCCCGAAGCGTCACTACGCACACGTCGACGCCCCGGGCCACGCCGACTACATCAAGAACATGATTACCGGCGCTGCTCAGATGGACGGCGCAATCCTCGTGGTTGCTGCTACCGACGGCCCGATGCCGCAGACCCGTGAGCACGTTCTGCTCGCTCGCCAGGTTGGCGTTCCGTACATCCTCGTTGCACTGAACAAGTGCGACATGGTCGACGACGAAGAGATCATCGAGCTCGTCGAGATGGAGGTCCGCGAGCTGCTGGCTGAGCAGGACTACGACGAGGAAGCACCGATCGTCCACATCTCCGCTCTCAAGGCTCTCGAGGGCGATGAGAAGTGGGTTCAGTCCATCGTCGACCTCATGCAGGCTTGCGATGACTCCATCCCGGATCCGGAGCGCGAGACCGACAAGCCGTTCCTGATGCCGATCGAGGACATCTTCACCATTTCCGGCCGCGGCACCGTGGTTACCGGTCGTGTGGAGCGTGGCGTCCTCAACCTCAACGACGAGGTCGAGATCATCGGTATCCGCGAGAAGTCCCAGAAGACCACCGTCACCTCCATCGAGATGTTCAACAAGCTTCTCGACACCGCTGAGGCTGGCGACAACGCTGCACTGCTGCTGCGTGGTCTGAAGCGCGAGGACGTCGAGCGCGGCCAGGTCATCATCAAGCCGGGCGCTTACACCCCGCACACCAAGTTCGAGGGCTCCGTCTACGTGCTGTCCAAGGACGAGGGCGGCCGTCACACCCCGTTCTTCGACAACTACCGTCCGCAGTTCTACTTCCGCACCACCGACGTGACCGGTGTTGTGAAGCTGCCGGAGGGCACCGAGATGGTTATGCCGGGCGACAACGTCGACATGACCGTCGAGCTCATCCAGCCGGTCGCTATGGACGAGGGTCTGCGCTTCGCTATCCGCGAGGGCTCCCGCACCGTCGGCGCTGGCCGCGTTACCAAGATCCTCGACTAATTCGAGTCGATCTGACGTAACCGTCGGATAAACGCCAAGGCCGCCTCTCCCGTTTGGGAGAGGCGGCCTTTTGCATGCCCTGAGGGTGGTTTATGGTCTGAGGCGTGCAGGACCCAACACGTATCCCGAAGATTCTGGCCGCGCTTCAAGAGGTTTGGGAGGGGCAACCAGATTTGAGCCTCGGCCAATTATTTGGGGTACTGGGCAATCGTGGGCTGGGGTGGGACTCAACTGACGCAGAGGCGCTCGCAGTTCTTCAGCAGCTCTCTCAGGAGCATCCTTCGCTTGTCGACAACACCTCCGCCCCCATTACCTTCACCACCGTCGAACCGCACCTGCAGGTTACCTTGGTGGACGGAAATGTGGTGGTGCGAAGCGCGGCGCACCCAGGGCGAATGCCGTCGGTGTGGCGGTATGCGTCGATGCGACGTACCGGTCCGGGGTTACCGCTCGTGTTAACTGATGTGGAGGGGGTGGAACATCGGCTGGGGATTGTCCGTCATTTGAAGCTTTTTACGCCGGGGGAGAGTCGCTCGTTGGCGGGATTGCTGCAAGATAGCGTAGGAGCGAACCGGTGGTTGGTGGCGCTGGAAGATGGAGCAAGGGCTGTGGTCGGCAGCCGGATCCGTCGTTGGGTACAGGCGCGTCGTGATGTTGACGTGGATACCTTCGCCTGGGCACGCATTCTTCAATGCGAGGCGGGGGCGGACATGACAATCGCCCCAGCCTGCGGCGGGGAGCCGGTGGTGCTGGGGCGAGTTACCGCGGTGTTGCCGCTGGAAGTTCAGGAGGAAGCCTAGACAGCCGCGAAGCCGCGTTTAGGCGGAGATCCTATCGAATTGCAGCTTCCATACGGTATCGATGTCCATGGTGTGGCTTGCGAGCCGGAAATCGTCGTCTGCGGCCTCGATAGCGCGGATGGCGCTTTCCAACGGGTAGTTCGGGTTCGCGGTGACGGTGAACGTGACGGTCGGGCGTTGGCCGACCATAGCGACGCGGCTGTCGGCGCGTTGGACTTCGTCGAGACGCTGGATGGTGTTGCAGGCTGCCTCGGCGACGCGCTGAACGTTGATTACCGTGTCACCGTGCGCGGCATCGGCTGGCACGATGTTGCCGTTGGAGAACGCGCGGGAGCGTAGATTTGCAAGCAAGATCCACAATCCCAACACGGCCAGGACAATAGCGGCGGCGATAAGCGCCTTGGTATACCAGTCCTCGTAGGCGAGGTACGTCACGCGGCTGCGGTCGATGTCGCGGAGGAAATCGCTCAGGTACGGGATTTCCCAGTACTCCGCAATGGGGAATAGGGCCACAACGACCATCAACAGGCCGAGCAGGAACGTGACCAGACGGTTGAAGAAGCTCAATGTTTTGGTCATCGGTGCACCTCCGGGGGACGGACGTCGGACACTTCGGGCGTCGACTGCGCCGTGGTGGTGACTTGTGCCTGAGGCGTTTCCTTAGGCAACACCTTCACGGACACCGCAGGAGGCGCGGCGAGGCTCTTGAGCTCGCTGTTGAGCGATTGCGTGATGCGTTCTTGCATTGCGGGGCCGGAGCCGTCGTCGACAACCTGTACCTTGACCGACTTGCGGGTCGCCTTGGAGCGTACTTGCTCGCCACCGAGGTCGCTGTGAACCGTGTTGGTGGACTTTCGTGCCACATCGACGGGACGGGTCCAGATAGACACTGGGGAGTTCACTCGGACAAACCGGTGCGGGCGGGGTTTGAGCGCAACCACGATGAGCACAAGGCCGACCAAGGCCAGCAGGCACGCAATGATGACGGCGGGGATCTCTGTGGTGAACGAGCCGAGGAACTCAAACGCGCGACCAAACCAGGACTGCTCGGGTGATTCCGACTCGTAGGTGTAGTACCAGAGGTCACGCGCGCCGACACCCGCTAAAGCGATGAGGAGCAGGCTGATGAGGACTGCGATCCAGCGCGATGCAGGGGTGCCTAGCGGTTCGTCGCCGGGGTGTGGCCCGACTGGGCGGGCGCTAGTTGGTTCGGTCATAGTACTTCACCACCGGTTCTATCGTGATCTGCTGAAGTGGCTTCGGCTGTGGGGCCTGTGGGATGACCACGGGCTTCGGAGCCGGGCCGCGCGGGCTTGTTGGGCGCGCACTGGGCTGGATTGTCACCGGCTTGAGCGGCTGCCTATCTACGGTGATATCGCGCAACGGTCGCTGCCACGGCACCTCAACCGGCCGCATGTGCCCGAACGCCTTGACAGCGATCGGGGCGAGGGGCTGCAACGCTGGCAGCGACGGGGCGCGCAGAGCCACGGGCATGGGCGTCTCTGGGGCGAACGGCTCGAGTGGCTCGGGCACGTCAACGCCAGAAACGGTGACCGGTTTGGGCGGTTTCGGGGTTCGCACGCTTGGGGGAGTTGGTGTGGTGACGGCACGCATGTCGTCGACAAGCGATCGCGCTTCGATCGGCGCCAGTTCCTCGCGCTCGTTGGTCACGGGGTGCGTGATCTCGGTGGGAGAAACCTGGATGGGCTCTGGGATGATGAAAGCATCGTGGGTCGCAACATCGTCCCAGGTCACGCGGGAACCATCGTCGAGCGATTCGACGTTGGCAACGGTGACGTTGACGCGGGAGACATCCATCCCTGCGAGGGTGCGGATGTGGGCGATGATGGTGGCGCGCACAGCGTCCGTAATCGCCGCGACGGGCGCGGGGTAGGACGTGGCAATCTCGGCATCGATGGCGACAAGGCCCGTCGTGCGGTCGATGTGTGCCTCGATGCGCGGAAGGCTGCGGCCCGCCAGGCCCGCCAATTTCGCGTCGATGTTGCGGGATCCCGGCACTGTTGAGGCCGCCACTTCCGCCACGCGCTCGATGGTGCGTTCGCTGACGTGGTAGAAGGAAGTGTCCATCAGCTATTGCTCCGGCCGGTTCCGTTGCCGATGATGCTGGCTAGGTCGAGGCGGCCGTCGAGTTGGGCGCCTACTACGCCGCCGAGGATGGTAAACAGCAGCAGCCAGAGTAGGCCGGCCCAGCCACCGAATGTGACGAAGAAGGCAACGATGACGCCGATGATGACGCCGGTCAGTGCCTTGTTGGCAAAGAGATTCATTGTTAAACCACGTTTCGGGTTGTTGTGTGAGGTGCGGGGGCGTAGCCCGTGTTGCTGCTATTGCGCATCGCCGGCGATGACGTCCACGAACTCGGCGTCCGAAGCGCTCAGTGCTGCGGCGCGTACGTCTTCGGCGACCTCGTGGACGTTGCGTCCTGAGGCGACGTCGAAGGTGAAGTGGACTTCGAGGCCTGCTTTGCCGTTGCGTGAGACAGATCGGATGCCTTCGATGCGTTGGTGCGGCAAGTAGGTTGCGATTTCGCCGAGTCGGCCGCCGTAGAGTTTTGCTACTCCGTTGACGGCGAGTGTGGCGTCGCGGACGCCCTCCGCAACCTCTCGGGTAACGGGGGTGTTGGCCATGATTACTGGATCTGCTGGTTTACAGACTGGTTGACTGCCTGGTAGTTGCCGTCGTCGTAGTTCTCACCTGCGGTCTCCTGCTCCGGCAGGTTGACGTCGTGGACGGTGACATCGACGCGGTCGACGATCAGGCCGGTCATGCGGGTGATGGCGACGGTGATGTTTTCGCGAATGGCGTTTGCAAGCTCGTGGATGGCGACACCGTACTCGGCGATGATGGCAACTGCGACGGATGCGTGGCCGTCCTCGACTGCCACGTTGACGCCCTGCTGGACGTTGGTGGAGGAAGTCAGGGACTCGCGGACTGCGCCCCACATGCGGGCTGCGCCGCCGCCGAGGTTGTGGACGCCGGAGACTTCGCGTGCTGCGATGCCGGCGATCTTGCCAACAACGTTGTCGTCGATAACAGTGCTGCCGTGCTCGGTTTCGAGGTTTTCGTTGCGCGGGCGCTGCTTCTCGGTCTCGGTTGCGGTCGAGGTGGTTGCTGGGGTGTTCTTTGCAGTGTTGTTTGCGTTCTGGTCGGCCATGACGGTCCTTTCAACTGTGATGTTCATGTTCCGAGTGCGCCTATATAGATGACGCGCACGGTATGGGAACAAGGGTACACAGGTTGTCGTCGTCAAGCGGGCTTGCGTTGGTAGCGACCTTGTGTTTTAATACGCAGGTTGCCTTGACATGGGTTGACGGAAGTCGGCCGGTGGCTCGGCAAACATGACACCTTCCAGTCGGAAGACCGGTGAAGGGGCCATGGCAAATAAACAGCGGCAGTACGCGAGGGTCACGCACCCTTCCGTGTCTGATACCCGGGCATATTGCTTGTCGACGATGACGTGTCGGCCAACAACGTGCCTTGGCGGAAGCACTGAGCGTCGGCGCGTTTATTGCGCAGGTCTCAACTTCCGGATGTGTCATGACAGTCAGAAAAGACACTGGCGTTGAGCCAAGGGCCCAGCCCGGACAACGTTATAGAGAAACTAGAAGCTACAAACCCCACCGCTTCTCTCTCGTTTCACTTCGTTCAACTTCGAGCGAAGCGAGAGTTGAACGTGGGGATGCGAGGAAGAGGTAAGCGTGGCGGGACAGAAGATCCGCATCAGGCTGAAGGCCTACGATCACGAGGCGATCGACGCATCCGCGAAGAAGATCGTCGAGACGGTCACCCGTACGGGTGCCCGCGTCGTCGGCCCGGTGCCGTTGCCAACCCAGAAGAACGTGTACGCCGTGATTCGTTCTCCCCACAAGTACAAGGATTCTCGCGAGCACTTCGAGATGCGCACTCACAAGCGCCTCATCGACATTCTCGACCCGACGCCGAAGACGGTAGACGCGCTTATGCGCATTGATCTGCCGGCCAGCGTCGACGTGAACATCCAGTAGAGCAATCCCCAACGTAAGTAGTGGAGAACTAACACATGTCTGACAACCAGATCAAGGGCATTCTGGGCAAGAAGCTCGGCATGACCCAGATCTTCGACGAGGAGAACCGCGTTATCCCGGTTACCGTCGTCGAGGCTGGGCCGTGCGTTGTCACCCAGATCCGTACCCCTGAGACCGATGGCTACTCCGCCATCCAGATCGCTTACGGCGACATCGATCCCCGTAAGGCTAAGAAGCCGCAGGCTGGCCACTTCAAGAAGGCTGGCGTCAACCCGCGTCGCTACGTTGCTGAGATCCGCATGGACGACACCTCGGGCTACGAGCTCGGCCAGGAGTTCAATGCAACGATCTTCGAAGGCGACACCTTCGTCGACGTCGCAGGCACCACCAAGGGCCACGGCTACGCCGGTGCCATGAAGCGCCACGGCTTTGCCGGCCAGGGTGCTTCCCACGGTAACCAGGCTGCCCACCGTCGTGTGGGTTCCATCGGCGCCTGCGCGACCCCGGGTCGCGTGTTCAAGGGCACCCGTATGGCTGGCCGCATGGGCGGTAACCGCGTTACCACCCAGAACCTGAAGATTCAACGCATCGACGGCGACAACAACCTCATCCTGATCAAGGGCGCCATCCCTGGCGCAAAGGGTTCCGTTGTTACCGTCAAGACCGCAGTGAAGGGCGGTGCTCACGCATGACGAAGCTGACGCTTGACGTCCACACCGCAGACGGAGCTACCAAGGGTTCCGTCGACCTGCCGGCCGAGTACTTCGACCGCGAGGTATCCGTGGCACTCATGCACCAGGTTGTGAATGCACAGCTTGCTGCTAAGCGCCAGGGCACCCACGCAACGAAGACCCGCGGCATGGTTTCCGGCGGCGGCAAGAAGCCGTTCCGCCAGAAGGGCACCGGTCGCGCCCGTCAGGGTTCGATCCGTGCTCCGCACTACACCGGTGGTGGCATTGTGCATGGTCCGCAGCCGCGTTCCTACGCACAGCGCACCCCAAAGAAGATGATCAAGGCTGCCCTCGCTGGCGCTTTGACCAACCGTGCGCAGAACGAGCGCATCCACATCGTGGAGGATCTCGTCCCGGGCCAGACCCCGTCGACGAAGTCCGCTCGTGCATTCATCGAGCGCCTCACCGACCGCAAGTCGGTCCTGCTGGTGATCGGCCGTGATGATCAGAATTCCCGTCTCTCCGCAAGGAACCTGCCGGGCGTCCAGATCATTGAGCCGGCTCAGCTGAACACCTACGACGTCCTCAACGCTGATGACGTTGTGTTCTCGGTCGAGGCACTCCACACCTTCATCAACCGCGGCGCAGCTGTTGCCGCCGCTGCGGAGGAGGAGAAGTAAATGGCAAAGATCGCTAACCCGCGCGACATCATCATCGCCCCGGTGCTCTCTGAGAAGAGCTACGGCCTGATGGAGCAGAACACGTACACCTTCTACGTGTCCCCGTCCGCGAACAAGACCCAGATCAAGATTGCCGTGGAAGAGATTTTCGGCGTCGACGTCGCTTCGGTGAACACCGTCAACCGTGAGGGCAAGCGCAAGCGCTCCCGCACCGGTTTCGGTAAGCGTAAGGACACCAAGCGCGCCTACGTCACTCTCCGCGAGGGCAGCGACTCCATCGACATCTTCGGCGGTGCGACCGCGTAACCCGCGGCTCGCTGAAGAGACGATAGAAAAGGAACCACTATGGCTATTCGTAAGTACAAGCCGACAACTCCGGGTCGCCGTGCCAGCTCCGTGTCCGCGTTCGACGAGATCACTCGTTCGACCCCGGAAAAGACGCTGCTGCGCCCGCTCCCGAAGAAGGGTGGCCGTAACACCCACGGCCACATCACCACTCGTCACCGCGGCGGCGGCCACAAGCGTCGCTACCGTGTGATCGACTTCCGCCGCTCCGACAAGGACGGCGTGCTGGCAAAGGTTGCTCACATCGAGTACGACCCGAACCGCACCGCGAACATCGCACTGCTGCACTACTACGACGGTGAGAAGCGCTACATCATCGCCCCGAAGGGCCTGAAGCAGGGCACCATCGTCGAGGCTGGTCCGAACGCGGACATCAAGGTTGGCAACAACCTGCCGCTGCGCAACATCCCGACCGGTACGACCATCCACGCTGTGGAGCTCAAGCCGGGCGCAGGCGCAAAGCTGGCTCGTTCCGCTGGCGCGTCCATCCAGCTGCTGGGTAAGGAAGGCAACTACGCAGTTTTGCGTATGCCGTCTTCCGAAATCCGCCGCGTGGACATCCGCTGCCGTGCAACTGTTGGTGAGGTCGGCAACGCTGACCAGATCAACATCCGTTGGGGCAAGGCTGGTCGTATGCGCTGGAAGGGCTGGCGCCCGACCGTGCGTGGTGTGGTTATGAACCCGGTCGACCACCCGCACGGTGGTGGCGAGGGCAAGACCTCCGGTGGTCGTCACCCGGTCTCGCCGTGGGGCCAGAAGGAAGGCCGCACCCGCAACCCGAACCGCTATTCCAACAACATGATCGTGCGACGTCGTCGCTCGAAGAAGCGCTAAGAGGAGGTAAACAGACATGCCACGTAGCCTTAAGAAGGGCCCGTTCGTCGACGAGCACCTCCTCAACAAGGTGGATGCTCAGAACGAGGCAGGCACCAAGCAGGTCATCAAGACCTGGTCGCGCCGTTCGACCATTCTCCCCGATTTCATCGGTCACACTTTCGCCGTCCACGACGGTCGTAAGCACGTGCCGGTGTTCGTGGACGAGTCCATGGTTGGCCACAAGCTCGGCGAGTTTGCACCGACCAAGACCTTTAAGGGTCACGTCAAGGAACAGAAGGGACGTCGATAAGCAATGGCTGACACCATCACCACTGCATCCGCGACTGCCAAGTTCGTTCGCGTCTCTCCGATGAAGGCACGCCGCGTGCTTGCTCTCATCCGCAACAAGTCGGTTGCTGAGGCACTCGCCATCCTGAAGTACGCCCGCAGGGTGCGTCCAAGGACGTTGCAAAGGTTGTTGCTTCCGCAGCAGCCAACGCGGAGAACAACTTCGGCCTGGATCCGCGCACGCTCGTCATTGCCGAGTGCTACGCAAACGAGGGCCCGACCATGCGTCGTTTCCAGCCGCGTGCACAGGGTCGCGCATTCCAGATCCGGAAGCGCACCTCTCACATCACCGTTGTTGTCGAGTCCAAGGAAGGGGCCAAGTAATGGGCCAGAAGATTCACCCACACGGCCTGCGCCTGGGTATCACTTCCGACTGGAAGTCCCACTGGTACGCCGACAAGAACTACGCCGAGTACGTCGCTGAGGACATCAAGGTCCGCGAGTGGCTCGAGAAGAACCTCGAGCGCGCTGGCATCTCCGATGTTGTCATCGAGCGCACCCGCGACCGCGTCCGTGTGGACATCCACACCGCACGTCCGGGCATTGTCATCGGCCGTCGCGGCGCTGAGGCTGACCGTATTCGCCGTGAGCTGGAGAAGCTGACCGGCAAGATGGTTGCACTGAACATCCTCGAGGTGAAGAACGTCGATGCAGACGCCACCCTGGTTGCTCAGTCCATCGCCGAGCAGCTGGTCAACCGTGTCGCGTTCCGTCGCGCCATGCGTAAGGCCATCCAGTCCGCTATGCGTAACCCGCAGGTCAAGGGCATCAAGGTTATGACGTCCGGCCGTCTCGGCGGCGCGGAAATGTCCCGTGTCGAGCGCTACCACGAGGGTCGCGTTCCGCTGCACACGCTGCGCGCGGAGATCGACTACGGCACTGCAGAAGCACACACCACCTTCGGCGTCATTGGCGTCAAGGTGTGGATCTACAAGGGCGACGTCGTCGGTGGCGTCCGCGAGTCTGAGCTCAATGCACCGAGCAACGATCGTCGTGGACGTGGCGACCGTCGCCCGCGCCGCGGCGGCCAGCGTCGCCGGGCGGCAGAGCAGAAGAAGGAGGGCTAATTCATGCTCATCCCTAAGCGCGTGAAATACCGCCGCCAGCACCGCCCGACCCGTTCTGGCGTGTCCAAGGGTGGCAACCAGATCAACTTCGGCGACTACGGCCTGCAGGCCCTCGAGCCGGCGTACATCACGAACCGCCAGATCGAGTCTGCCCGTATTGCTATCAACCGCCACGTCAAGCGTGGTGGCAAGGTCTGGATCAACATCTTCCCGGATCGTCCGCTGACCCAGAAGCCGCTCGGCGTGCGTATGGGTTCCGGTAAGGGCCCGGTGGAGAAGTGGGTGGCCAACGTCAAGCCTGGCCGCATCCTGTTCGAAATGTCCTACCCCAACGAGGAAACTGCCATTGAGGCGCTGCGCCGTGCAGGCGCGAAGCTGCCGTGCAAGGTCCGCGTCATCAAGAAGGAGGACCAGTTCTAATGGCTAACGGTACCCCCGCATCTGAGTTCCGCGAGCTCAACGACGACGAGCTGAAGGGCCGCCTCAACGAGGCGAAGGAAGAGCTGTTCAACCTGCGCTTCCAGCTTGCAACCGGCCAGCTGACCAACAACCGCCGCATCTCCACCGTGAAGCGCGACATCGCTCGCATCTACACGGTGCTGCGCGAGCGTGAGCTTGGTCTGTCCGTCGTCCCGGAGTCCACGGGAGCTGAGGCATAACCATGAGTGAGGCAAACGTGACTGAGAACACCAAGGACAAGGCCGTGCAGAAGCGCCGCCGTGGCTACGTCGTGTCCGACAAGATGGACAAGACGATCGTCGTCGAGGTTGAGGACCGCAAGTCCCACGCCCTCTACGGCAAGATCGTGCGTACCACGAAGCGCGTCAAGGCTCACGACGAGAACAACACCGCTGGTGTTGGCGATCTCGTCCACATCGAGGAGACGCGTCCGCTGTCGAAGGACAAGCACTTCCGTCTCGTCGACATCATCGAGAAGGCTCGCTAAAAGCTAGTCGCTTCTCGACGACTCCACCGCCCCGGGTTGGCTACCAACCCGGGGCGGTTTTTGCGTTTTCAACTTTTTCTGCGCCCTTACACAAGGGTACGATTTCCCGCATGTGTGGAATCGTTGGATATGTAGGCGCAAACGCGACAACGCGTGACGCGAAAGACGTAATCATCGATGGTCTTCGCCGCCTCGAATACCGCGGGTACGACTCCGCAGGTGTTGCGGTGGTGAACGACCAGTCGATCGAATGCCGGAAGAAGGCCGGCAAGGTAGCGGATCTCGAAGCGGAGATTGCTAACAACCCCATCGCAGCATCGAACCTGGGCATCGGGCATACCCGGTGGGCGACCCACGGCGGTCCGACGGATGCGAATGCTCACCCGCATGTGGTGGGAGATGGCCGTATGGCAGTGGTGCACAACGGCATCATCGAAAACTTTTCGCATTTGAAGGCTGAGCTCGCAGAGAAGGGCTACACCTTCAAGTCTGAAACCGATACTGAGGTTGCTGGCACGCTGCTGCTGGATATCTACAACACGGAAGCGGACGGGGATCTGACCCGTGCGATGCAGTTGGCAGCGAACCGTCTGGAGGGCGCGTTCACCCTGCTCGCCATCCACCCGGACCATCCAGACCGCATTGTTGCGGCGCGTTGGAACTCCCCGCTGGTGATCGGTGTAGGCGAGGGCGAGAACTTCCTGAGCTCCGACGTCGCTGGCTTCATTGAGTTCACCCGTGACGCGGTGGAGATGGACAACGGCCAGATTGTGACGTTGACGGCTGATGGCTACGACGTGATTGACTTCGACGGCACCCCCGCCGAGGCGAAGCCGTTCAAGGTTGAGTGGGATGTCACCGCTGCGGAGAAGGGTGGCTACAACTCCTTCATGGAAAAGGAGATCCATGATCAGCCGGGTGCTGTCCGCGACACGCTTTACGGTCGCTTCGACGAAGACGGCAAGTTGATGTTGGACGAGTTGCGTATCGACGAATCCGTGCTGCGCTCCATCAACAAAATCATCATCGTCGCTTGCGGTACTGCGTCGTACGCGGGCCAGGTGGCGCGTTACGCCATCGAACACTGGTGCCGTATCCCGACGGAAGTGGAGCTCGCCCACGAGTTCCGCTACCGCGACCCGATTGTCAACGAGCAGACTCTCGTCGTTGCCGTTTCCCAGTCCGGAGAGACCATGGACACGCTGATGGCTGTCCGTCACGCACGTGAGCAGGGCGCGAAGGTCGTCGCTATCTGCAACACCGTGGGCTCCTCGATCCCGCGTGAGGCGGATGCGTCGCTGTACACCTACGCAGGCCCGGAGATCGCTGTGGCGTCGACGAAGGCGTTCATCTCCCAGATTGTCGCGGCGTACCTGCTGGCGCTGTACCTGGCGCAGGTGCGTGGCAACAAGTACGCCGATGAGATCCGTCAGATCATCGGCGAGCTGGAGCTGATGCCGGAGAAGATCCAGCGCGTGCTGGACAACGAAAACCAGGTCAAGCAGTTGGGCCAGGATATGGCGGATGCAAAGTCCGTGCTCTTCCTTGGCCGTCACGTCGGCTTCCCGGTCGCCCTCGAGGGCGCGCTGAAGCTCAAGGAGGTTGCTTATTTGCACTCCGAGGGCTTCGCTGCAGGCGAGTTGAAGCACGGCCCGATCGCGCTGGTCGAGGAAGGCCAGCCGGTGTTCGTCATCGTGCCGTCGAAGAAGTCGCGCCACAACCTGCACGCCAAGGTCGTCTCCAACATCCAAGAGGTGCGCGCCCGTGGTGCCGTGACCATCGTGATCGCGGAAGAAGGCGACACGGATGTGGAGCAGTTTGCCAACCACATCATCCGCATCCCGGAGTCCCCGGGCCTGCTGCAGCCACTCTTGGCGACGATCCCGTTGCAGATCTTCGCCTGCGCCGTCGCAGAAGCACGCGGCCTGAACGTGGACCAGCCGCGTAACCTGGCCAAGTCCGTCACGGTGGAGTAGAAGCTACCGACCGCGCCAGGGCGCCCCGGGATTGGCGCTGCGGTATTTCATCATCTGGTGGAAGATCTCCGCAGCACCAGCCCGCTGCCCCTGTGTCGCGCTGAGCGTACCCGTGTTGTCAGGCAATGCGTCAAGCGCGAATACTCCCGGGGTGAGAACCTCTGCTAGAAATGAGGGGCAGCCGTCGCTGCGCCGACGTAGCGGGCGGCGTGGGCTTCTGCGGCGTCGATGCGTGTCCAGTCGACTGCCCAACCGGAGGTGCGCAGCATCTGATCGAAGAAAAAGCGTTGGGTCCGCGAATTACCGTCCCGGAACGGATGCACGATTGTCAATTCGCTCCAGTGATCCGCGACGGTGTTTACCGCAGCAGACTTGTCATCGGAGGAGACCGGCAGTTTCGCGATCCGGCCCATCACTCGGTCGAGTTCAGCCTCAACGTATCGCGCTCGACACATCGCCATGCCCATCGCACCAACTTCCTCGGTGCGGATCTGGCCCGCCCAGGGGTAAATGTCCTACATGAGGTAATGGTGTGTGGACTGCAGAGATTCACGTGTGAATTCGGTCAGCAGTGGACCGTTTTCGAGCTCGCCGAGTCGTTGAGGCGCGAGGTTGCCAGCGATGCGGTCCAGCACAACCGGGTCTGTTAGCCCGAATAGGTTTTCCGGGGCCTCGTTGCTTCGTCGTGCCATGGTGTTTAGGCAGCTCCGGTGATACGTTGCCGCAGTTCACGTGCACGAGGCGTGTTTCCCAGGCCTTCCCTTTCGAGCACCTGTAGCACGGCCTCGTCGGCCGAGATATCTCCTCGCAGCTGTCGTCGCAGAAGCGCCTCGTCCTCTGCGGACATGGGTTGGCCCGCCATGATCATCGAGGCATTCACGGCGGCGACCTTCTGATCTTCGTTGCGCGGGTCAGTCATGCAGGTGATTCTAGCGGTTCGGCGAGGCGGTAGAGCTGGTGGAAGTGGTGCACCGGCCCGTGGCCCTGGCCCACCTCGAGGTCGTCGGCGTGGGCGATGGCTTCGTGGAGCCAGGCGGAAGCCCACTCGACGGCGGCGGGGGCGTCGTCGAGAACAAGCCGGGTTGCAAGGGCTGCGGAGAGAGAACAGCCGGTGCCGTGGGTGTTTTTTGTGCGCACGCGGGGCACGTCCGCGATGTGGGTGTCGCCGTCGGGGGTGATCAGCGCGTTGGAGGCGTGGTCGCCGGTGAGGTGCCCGCCTTTGACCAGGACGGACACGTTCGCATCTGCTGCGTATCGACGACCCTGGGAAACCGCTTCGTCGAATGTGGTGGCGGGGGTGTCGTCGCAAAGCACTGCGAGCTCGGGGATGTTCGGGGTGACCACGGTGGCGTGCTCACGAACGAGGGTGCGCAGGGCGTCTTCGGCATCCTCGGTGAGGAGGCGATCGCCGGAGGTGGCGACCATGACGGGATCGACAACAACGACGGGGACCGGGTGCTGAGCGAGGAATGCGGAGACAGTGCGGGTTGTGGCTGCGTCGCCGAGCATGCCGATCTTGACGGCGTCCACGGTGACGTCGTCGAACACCGAATCCAACTGCGCGCGCAAGAACGACTGGGGTGGGGTGTGGATCTCGCGCACACCTTGTGTGTTCTGGGCGACCAGCGCGGTGACCACGCACATGCCGTAGCCACCTGCGGCGGCGATGGACTTCAGATCAGCTTGAATGCCGGCACCGCCTGTGGGGTCGGTGCCGGCAATGGAGAGAACTCTTGGGATGCGTGCCATAGGCACTGACGCTACCCGGAACTACCCAGCGGCGAGGGCGATGCGCTCGGCAAAACGGGAATAGTCCTCGCGGATGGCCAACAGCGGCTGGGACACAGCAGTTTCGGAGGCTGCGGCCACCTCTTTTTGGATGGCGTTGCGGGTGCGTCGCTTCACCCCAGAGCCCAGCACGCCGCCGAAGGCCGCGGATATCAATCCGATGATTACACCGGTGAGTAAGCCAGCCATGATCAGCAGGGTAGGAATCGGCCAGCCTTCCACATCCGGCACCAGGTCGGTGCCCAGCAGCGGTGTGAGCACGCCCGGGACGAAGGCGACCAGCAGGTACCACAGCACACCAACCAGGGCGGCGAGCAGCGCAAACCACTGGAAGATGGTCAGCACTGCCCACCCCTTGGACGGCTCCGCGGGCAGTTTCGCACGGGCCACAGCGCGATCCAGTTCGGCGGGAAGGCCGGTGGAGATCTCCTCGGAACGATCCGCCACGGCAGCAGCCCACTCGTGGGGCAGGCCAGCGCCGACGGCGGTGGCGTAGTTGCGCAGGCCGGAGTTGGCCACGGCTTTCGAGGCGGCGTCGAGTTCCGGCATGGAGGTGCGGTGCACGCCCAGTTCGTCGGCATCCTCGCGCAGCCCTAAGCGACGAAGCGGGTCGGGTTTGAAGCGGGTGATCCAGGAAGTGAGCAGCCAGCCGGTGCGTTGGCGCAGGCGTTTGCGGTAGGCGGCAGCGGTGATGCCCGCGATGCGTTCTGCACCCGCGGCCTTGGTCAGTGCGGTGTCGAGGTCGCGTTTGGCGTGCTTGTCCACACCACCGGCACCCTTCGTTCCGGCGTATGGGGCGGCAACGGAGGCGATGTCGGCCTCGATGCGGGCAGTCTGCGCATTGTGGGCCTTTGCCACGCGCGCGATCGCGCCGCGCAGGTCTTCGATACCAGCGCCGGTCAGGGTGGAGGTGGGGATGACGTGGACGTTGGTCAGGCCGTCGTCGCGAAGCAAGCCCGCATAAGAGCCAGCTACGGTGTCCACGTCGCGCTCCGCCAAAAGGTCGGCTTTGTTCAGCACTGCCAGTGTGACCGCGGAGTGGTTCGCGTGCGGGCGGATGAACTGGTCATGGATGACACTGTCGGCGTACTTCTCGGGGTCGGACACCCACACGAGCACGTCGACCTGGCCGGCGAGGCGTTCGGCGATGACGCGGTTGGAGGCCTCTACCGAGTCGAAGTCGGGAAGATCCAGCAGGATCAGCGGGCCAGCATTTTTGGCAAACTCGCCTTGGCGCTCGCGGCGGTCTTCCACGCCGAGCCAGCCCAGGAGTTCCTCAGAGCCTTCCGGCTGCCAGATTGCGGCCAGGGGAGAGGACGTGGTTGGGCGGCGCGCCGCTGCTTTGCCCAGGTCCTCGCCGACAACGGCGTTGAACAGCGAGGTTTTACCGGAACCGGTCGCGCCGAAAAAGCCCACGACGGTGTGCTCGGCGGACAGGGCGCGACGCTCGGCGCCAGCCTTGGCCACGCGTTCTAGGCGTTCGCGTTGCTCGCCGGACAGGTACGGTGCACCAATTTCGGCAGCGTCCTCGAGCGCGCTCAGCCGTTTGCTCAGCCCAATCTTTTTGCTAAACAGCGCCATTGTCGGACCCCTTTCGGAAGTTGCCGCGAAGCTGGTCAAACAGGCCACGCAGGGCGCTGTTGTTCAGGTCGTCGTTGGGGGTGTCGTCGATACGCGCAGGCACTTGCTTGTCGACGACCCCCAGCAGCTTCGCATCCACCGCCCGGCGAGCCTGCTGGGAGGCATCGCGGATCTGCTCGGCCGTTGCGCCCTCGAGCAACGGGTCGGTGAACACGTGGTAGCGGTCGCGCTCGGCAGCAAAGAGTCCACCAAGGCGCTCGTTGAGGTCGTTGCGGGCCTGAGTGACCATGCGGCGCACCGTGTCTTCGCCGAAGATGGTCTCCAAAAGTTTCTGGCCAAGTACCGCAGAACCGCCCGCGATGGCCACCTCGCCGCCAGTCAAACCTGCGGTGGAGGCGAACACTGTAAGCATGAGTGCCACGGTGACCACGTTGAGCCCAAAGGACATGAGACGGGCGCGCTGACGCTTATCGCCAGCAGTGTCCTGGATGTGTCCGACGAGTTCTTGCTGCCAGTCTCGCACCAGTTTCGCCGCCTGTTCGGAAATGTCGGCGCTGGCGCGTGCGAGAGCCGGATCGGCGTCGGTGCGCAGCTCAGGAGCGACCGCGCCGGTATGCGCCCAGGCGCGCGATGCTGCGGATTCGGCAGCATCGACGATGACTGCGTGCAGACCGGACTCGATCTCGGTCTCCACCTCACGCAGGGGAGCGGGCTGACCGGTGAAGAAACTGCCCACCTTATCTATTGCGCTGCTGAACCAGCGCTCGAATCCACGGAACACGTCAGAGGTACCGATGACGTCCTGCCAGCGGTCCATGACCTCGGAGCGCAGCAACTGTCCGTCGGAAGTCGCGTCGATGACCTGACGGTTGGCGGTGGTGTAAAACTCGTGGATCGATGCGTCGAGCTGGTTGGCAAACGCCTCCTGACGCTCACGGCGGCCGACCAAGGTATCCACTCGATCAAGCGCAGTCTGAACCGCGCCGGCCACAGTCTTGCCAGCCACGTCGCGCCGGGCGACGGTGTCCTCGGCGAGTGTGGTCAGGTAATCGCGCA
Organism: Corynebacterium sp. HMSC034E11; assembly: GCF_001835905.1. Taxonomy (NCBI): domain Bacteria; kingdom Bacillati; phylum Actinomycetota; class Actinomycetes; order Mycobacteriales; family Corynebacteriaceae; genus Corynebacterium; species Corynebacterium sp. HMSC034E11. The sequence continues at coordinate 186,713 of NZ_KV826415.1, read as the reverse complement.
GTGAAGCGACAAGGTCTTCGGCGAGAAACTCCCCGGACTCTCCAGACTTCTCCGCGCCAAGGTCCGCGACGAACGGCACAGTAAAGACTGTTGCGTCGTGCAAGCCAGCCTCATTCATCATGCGGCGCAGATCGTCCGGCACGGTTTCGGCTGCCTTCTCGTCCAGACGGTTGAGTACCACCACAACTTCGATGCCGCGGCCAGCGGCGTCGTGGAGGAAGTTCCACACAAGTTGATCGGCGTAGCGCGCCGGGGTGGTGACGAACACCCACAGATCCGCAGCCGCAAGGAGCTGACTTGCCAGGGCGCGGTTTTTGTCGTCGATGGAGTCGAAATCGGGGGCGTCGAGAAGCGCAAGGCCCTCGGGCACGCTTTGCGTATCCACGACTCGAAGTGTCGTCGATTGCTCGTTGCCCGCGCCGTGCGAGCGCGTCAGGCCGGGGAGAACCTGTGGGGAGTTAAACCAATCAGCATCCGCGGGGTTTGCCACAAGCACAGGTTGCCGGGTGGTGGGGCGGATAACACCTGGGTTGGAAACCCGCTCGCGCAGCAATGCATTGACAAGCGTGGACTTACCAGAGCCGGTGGAGCCGCCGATCACGGCGAGCAGCGGCGCGTCCAGGTTGGCGAGGCGGGGCAGGACATAGTCGTCGAGCTGGTTGACAATTGCGCGGGCCTCTGGGGCTGCATCAATAGGTAAGGCAGTGTCCGCGAGGGCATCGCGAACACTGCGAACAGCTTCGAGGACGTCAGGTGTCTGGGTACTCACCCGTCTCATTTTGGCAGAGACACCCAGGGTGAGGGGAGTTAGTCCTTGTTGGTTAGTCCTTGTAACCGGTCTTGGTCAGGTTCAGCCATCCGTAGAGGCCGCCCATGATGAACCCGCCGCCGACGAAGTTGCCCAGCCAGACGACCACCCAGTTGCGGATGACGTTCCAGTTGGTGAAGCCCTCGATCGTCTCCGGGCCGAGCGTAAACCCGCCCAGGCTGGTGAGGATGAAGTTCGCGATGGAGTGCTCGTAGCTCATGGTGGCAAACGACGGGATGATCAGGATGACCCCCCACAGCTTCGCGCTGAAGTCCTTGCCGGCCTGGGTGGCCAGCATGAAGGCGATGTTGACCACGACGTTTGCCAGGATCGCTTCAACGAACAGGGTGGAACTGGATTTTTGCAGCTTGGCGACGAGCAAATCGTGGAGGAATCCGTCCACCTCGACCATCTGGCCCATGGTGGTCCGGGAAATCAGCCATGAAATCGCCACTGCACCAATGAGGTTGAACACGGTGACAAAGAAGACGAGGAGGAACCCGCGGGTGATGGTGTTGAGCCTATGGATGGCGCCATAGGTCATGAACATCATGTCACCTGTGGCGAGTTCGCCTTGCAAGACGATGATGATGTACAGCGTTGACGCGAAGATGGCACCGAAGGCGTATTTGCCCCAGCCGGGGGCGTAGCCGTCGAGTAGTTGTGCCGTGGATGCGGCGAATGCCGTCATGATGCCCAGGTACACGCCCGCGAGTACGGAACGCGTGGCAAATCGGGCAGGTTCTGTCGAGAACAGATCGACCTTATTCTTGATTGCCTCGGGGGCGGCTTCGTAGAAACTCACGCCCTCCAATGTACAAGAGGTACTACCTTAAACGGAAATGTGGTAATACCTATTCGGCGATTGGAAAGCTTTGGAAAATCGTGAAAGAAAATGAGAATTCTGCCAAAAACTGTAAAACGTCACGGTAATGTTCGGTGGGCAAGGTCGTTCAAGCTGCGGCCGATGCCTACCGTTTATTAAGAAAATTGGAGATTCACATGAAGCTTCGTCGTCTTGTTGCTGCGGCGGCCGTTGCAACCACCGTTGCTGTTGCTGCTCCGGCTGCTACCGCTCAGCCTGCTCCGGAACCGCTGAACCGTGTTCTGTACGAGATTTACAAGGTCGGTGGCTGGGAAGCCCAGAACATCATTCTGCTGCCGGCAGCGCTTTCTTCGCTGAACGTTGTCATCTCGATCATTCAGTCCATCGTCACTGCTGCTAAGTAAGCCGCGACACGTACACACCTCTCCTGAAAGGAAACGAACATGAAGTTCCGTCGTCTCGCCGCTGTTGCTCTTGCGGCATCTGTTGCAATCGGTGCTGGTGCTCCTGTCGCTGAGGCTGCTACCTACCCGGAGCCGCTCAACCAGGTCATCAATGAGATGCGCGCTCTCGGTGGCCCGCTGGCCCCGAACCTGCTGCTGGTTCCAGCTGCCCTGTCCTCCGTGGGCTGGATCATCACCATCCTGTCGCTCACTGGTGTGCTCGGCCTCGGCGCTGTTGCTGCCAGCGCCGCTTAACATTGCGCTAACGCTGCGGCACACTCATCGTCTCACCCCTAACTTTCGGGGTGGGGCGATTTTTGTTTCTTCAGACGACACGATTTAGCGGCAATTTGGGGGATCGGCGCTGCTCATGGTTAAATACTCCAGTTGTCTACTGCTGGTCGGGCGTGACACGCGTTTCCGAGTGAAGCGTCCGAGACCCTTCGACCAGACTGCGCTCTCCTCGTGTGCGAGGGACGAGCGCACGAGGTTCGTCGATAAGCAATAGGCCGCAAGAACATTGACCACGTGCGTTCAGGACGGAAATCTGGCGCACATTGACCCAGGTCAGGAGACCAACTGTGATTCAGAAGGAATCGCGTCTGAAGGTCGCCGACAACACGGGTGCACGCGAACTGCTGTGCATCCGCGTTCTCGGCGGTTCCGTTCGACGCTTCGCCGGCATCGGCGACACGATCGTCGCCACCGTGAAGGAAGCTGCCCCGGGCGGCAACGTCAAGGAAGGCGAGGTCGTTAAGGCTGTCATCGTCCGTGCGAAGAAGGAGACCCGTCGTCCGGACGGCTCCTACATCTCGTTCGACGAGAACGCTGCTGTCGTCATCAAGAACGACACCGAGCCGCGCGGTACCCGCATCTTCGGCCCGGTTGCTCGTGAGCTCCGCGACAAGCGCTTCATGAAGATTGTGTCTCTCGCACCGGAGGTGATCTAAGTATGAAGATCAAGAAGGGCGATATGGTGCAGGTCATCGCCGGCAAGGATAAGGGTGCTCAGGGTCGCGTCATTGAGGCGTACCCGCAGCGCGACAAGGTCCTCGTCGAGGGTGTTAACCGCATCAAGAAGCACGTCGCAAACTCCTACAACGAGCGCGGCGCCGAGTCCGGCGGCATCGTCAGCCAGGAAGCTCCGATCCACGTGTCCAATGTGATGATCCTGGACTCCGACGGCAAGCCGACCCGCGTGGGCTACCGCTTCGACGAGAACGGCAAGAAGGTCCGCGTGGCTAAGTCGAACGGGAAGGACATCTAATGGCTGAGAACATTCAGAACTACACCCCGCGCCTGAAGTCCCGCTACCAGGACGAGATCCGCACCAAGCTGAACGAGCAGTTCAACTACGACAACGTCATGCAGATCCCGGGCCTGACCAAGATTGTTGTGAACATGGGTGTGGGCGACGCTGCCCGCGACTCCAAGGTGATCAACGGCGCACTCGAGGACCTCACCGCGATCACCGGCCAGAAGCCGCAGCTGCGTCGCGCGAAGAAGTCCATCGCTAACTTCAAGCTCCGTGAGGGCATGCCGATCGGCGCAAAGGTCACCCTGCGCGGCGACCGTATGTGGGAGTTCCTCGACCGTATGCTGACGGTTGCTCTCCCGCGTATTCGCGACTTCCGTGGCCTGAACGACAAGCAGTTCGACGGCAACGGTAACTACACCTTCGGCCTGTCCGAGCAGACCATGTTCTACGAAATCGACATCGACAAGATCGATCGCGTTCGCGGCATGGACATCACGCTCGTGACCACCGCTGGTAGCGACGACGAGGGTCGCGCACTGCTGACGCACCTCGGCTTCCCGTTCGCTGACAAGGACGGCAAGATGAAGCGCGCATAAGCGTTCACTTGACGACGATACCCCTGCACCCGGTTTTTATACCGCGGTCGCAGGGGTTTTGTCGTATTGGAAAAGCATGAAAGAAAGCTTGCGTGAAGCTGGCTATGGGTGGTTATGATGTCCGCTGTATTAAATACATTGTTTGGCATCCATAATAGGGGAACCCCCATGAGTTACTTCTCCCGAAGCGCAATTATCGCGCCTAAGGAATTCAATCGCTGGCTAATTGTCCCTGCGGCACTCGCCATCCACCTCTCTATCGGCCAGGTCTACGGGTTCTCCGTGTTCAAGAAGCCAATGATGGAGCACTTCGGTGTCGGCGAAGTTGCTGTGGGCTGGATCTTCTCGTTGGCAATCGGCATGCTCGGCATCTCGTCCGCGCTGTTCGGTTCCTGGGTCGAGCGAGTCGGCCCACGCGCGTCCATGGCAGTTTCCGGCGTGCTGTGGGTGACAGGCTTCCTCGTTGCCACCCTGGGTGTCACCACCGGAAACTTGTGGCTGGTGTACTTCGGCTACGGCTTTATCGGCGGCATCGGTTTGGGCATCGGATACATCTCGCCGGTGTCCACGCTGATGAAGTGGTTCCCGGATCGCCCCGGTCTGGCTACGGGCCTTGCGATCATGGGCTTCGGCGGCGGCGCACTGATTGCCTCGCCGGCGTCGAACCGCCTCATGGAGTTCTACGGCGGCGGTGCGGACATCGCCAACCGCGCCGCGGGCATCCAACCCACCTTTGTCACCCTTGGCGTCGTGTACCTCGTCGTCATCGCTATGGGCGCGTACTGCATCCGCATGCCGCACCCGGATTGGACCCCGTCGGGCGAAGCGAAGCAGGGGCGCAAACCTTCCAAGGTTGCCATCGTCGGTGCAAATGTTAGCGCCAACAACGCGATTCGAACCCCGCAGTTCTGGTGCCTGTGGGTGATCCTGTTCTGCAACATCACCGCGGGTATCGGCGTGCTGGAGAATGCGGCACCGATGATTCAGGACTACTTCCCGGCACTGACTGCGGCGGCCGCCGCAGGCTTTGTTGGCTTGCTGTCGCTGGCGAACATGGCTGGCCGTTTCGTCTGGTCGTCGGTTTCTGACGTCATTGGCCGCAAGAACATCTACATGGTGTACCTGGGTATCGGGTTGGCTTTCTACTTCATCTTCGCCAGGTTCGGCCACGCCAACATCGCGCTGTTTGTGATCTGCGCGCTGGTGTTGCTGTCCTTCTACGGGGGTGGCTTTGCCAGTATCCCGGCCTACCTGCGCGACCTATTCGGTGTTTACCAGGTCGGCGCTATTCACGGCCGTCTGCTTACCGCATGGTCGGCTGCAGGTGTAGCTGGCCCGCTGATCATCAACATGGTCGTGGAGCGCCAGGCAGCCAACGGCGGCGAAGGCCCGGACCTTTACCGCCTGTCGCTGTACGTCATGTGCTGCCTGCTTGCTGTTGGCCTGATCGCCAACATCCTTGTACGCCCGGTGGCGTCGAAGTGGTTCGAAGACCAAGACACCGTTCAGGCGAAGATCGAGGCAGATCGCGCCTCCGCGCTTGAAGGTGCTGGTGCCGGTCAGGCGCGTGGGGCTTCCGCGGGCCAGGCCCACAAGATTGTCGCGATCATTCTGGCGGCAATCATCGCTGGACTGCTTATCTACGGTCTGTGGGCCACTGCCGCGAAGGCTGCTGGCATGTTCATTGGCTAAGCGCCCGAGTACACGCTGAAGCGCTCGTCGGTAATTGCGGCGACGAGCGCTGTATTTGTTTCGCGGGCCAATTCCACCGCCATCGACGTGACGTCGCGTGTGGTGGCGACAATGCTGAAGCCGGCCGCTGCTGCAGCACGCATCATTTCAAACGTCACGCGCGTATCCACTGCGAGGGTGAGGTTGTGGGCGGGCAGGGTGTCGTCGAGAAGCAAACGCCCAGCGATCTTCTGTACCGCGTTGACGGCGTCGATATCTTGACGCGCGGTCTCGCCAGCGAGCGCGGTGGGTAGGTCGCGACGACGCGCCTGGTTGAGACGTTCTGGCAAGGCGAAGATCGCATCCTGATCAATAGGGGCGAACTCGCTGCGCACGTTCAGGCGGACCGCCAACTCCCGTACGCGCTGCTCGGCGGAAATACCACAGGACTGGGATGGGATTGGGTCGATGAACTGCGGTGCAGCAGGGTAGGAAAGCTCGATATCGAGCAGGTTGTAGGTGTTTTCGCCGCCGATGGCACCTTCGCAGTAGCGGGCGGTAATGACGTCTTTAGGGGTGGTAATGAGGCCCTGCGTCAGGAGCACACCGTGGGCGAGTTCGATGTCGTGGCCCGGGGTGCGAAACAACTGAGCGACCTCTCGGCCACCGGCGCGCACCTCGAGTGGTTCTTCCACTTCCACTTGGCCCGCGCGCGTGTCGCGGGTGCCGCTAGCGGAAATCTTTGTGACGGCGAAACTGCGCTTGGTCCTGCTCATTGCAACGATGCTAGCGCTTAGGGTGCAAGCGGGACGGAGGGGTGTCGTCGCAGCGCTACAACCTGCGCAAAGAGAAGTTATCCACAGGGCGGAAATTGCAAATTCCACAAGCTGAAACGGACATGTCGTGCGAGTTCGTTATAACTACAGGCACACATCCAAACAGCAATGGGGAAGGGGTGGGTGCGTCAGATGCGTACCGAGGAAAAGATCAAACAACGAGTACAAAAACTACTCAATCAAGCCAACGACAGGGAAGGGACACCGGAGGGTGACGCGTTCTATGCCCGAGCATTCGAGCTGATGGCACAGTACGGCTACGACGAGCGCGATCTTGCAAGTCCCGATGCTGGCGACAACGTAGGCCACCGCGCCTACACGTTCCGCGGCGCCTACACCGATATGCAGGCAACGCTGCTGCACTCCATCGCGAGGTCGTTGCACTGCACGGGCTTTACGCAGCGGGTGTATAACTCCACGCGCGTCAAGGACGCAGACATTTTTGGCCTTCAGCGACACCTCGACCGGGTGGACATGCTCTACGCGCTGTTGTTGCCGGTGATGCTTGCAGAATCACAAAAGATCCGCGCCACCAACTTCGGGGAATCGGTCGTGGTGATGCGTCGGTCGTTTATGCAAGGGTTCGCGACAAGCATCGGCAAACGTCTGATGAAAGCAGAAGAGGGCGCAGCAAAGGGAGATAGCGAATATGCGCTTGTGCTTGTCGACGACGCCGCAAAGGCCGAGCAAGCCCGCTCCAAATTCGCCGAAGAGCAGGGCTTTGTGCTCTCCGCGCACCAAACCAACCGCTCGTTCGACCCAGGTGCGTACCTCAGCGGACACGCCGCGGGAGAGAATTCAGACCTCGGCCAAACACGGGTGAAGTCCAGGGCGGCGCTGCCGTTCTGATGCATTCGGTGTCGGGAGATGCTGACGGGGGCAAGGTGTCGTCGTTAAGCAATTTGGTTCTGAGCGAACAAGTAGGTAACTTGGTCGATCGGACTTGTGCGCCGAGATTTCGGCGTGCCAAGCCGAGAGAAACATTTGAACATCCAACTTTGTTGCAGGCCCCTCGCCAAGATGCGGACCGCGTGCAAGGGAGGCGGCGAGCGGCCCACGCTACTGAGTGTGGGCAGCGTTGAGTAGCCCCCGATAGACCATGCGGAAAACGCGACCTTGAAAAGGGTCAGGTGGGTTTAGGGAACCGCAACGAGAAAGGAAACGGTCACCACAATGACCATGACAGATCCGATTGCGGACATGCTGTCGCGCGTGCGCAACGCAACAACTGCGCAGCACGACACCGTGTCTATGCCGTCCTCCAAGCTCAAGGCAGCTATTGCTGAGATCTTGAAGCAGGAAGGCTACATCGAAGATTACAAAGTTGAGGACGAGAAGGTTGGCAAATCGCTGACGCTCAACCTCAAGTACGGCCCGACCCGCGAGGCTTCCATCGCTGGTCTGCGCCGCGTGTCCAAGCCGGGCCTGCGCGTGTACGCCAAGTCCAACGACCTGCCTCAGGTGCTCGGTGGCCTGGGCGTGGCAATCATCTCCACGTCCCACGGCCTGCTGACCGACCGCCAGGCTCAAGAGAAGGGTGTAGGCGGGGAAGTCCTCGCTTACGTCTGGTAAGGGGAGGTTGAAAAGACTATGTCGCGTGTAGGTAATGCACCCATCGCAATCCCGAACAACGTCGAGGTGAAGATCGACGGCCAGCGTGTTGAGGTCAAGGGCCCGAAGGCCACCATGGACCTCGAGATGCCGGAGCCGATCACCGCTTCCGTCGAAGACAACGAAGTCGTGGTGTCCCGTCCGGACGATCACCGTGACAGCCGTTCGCTGCACGGCCTGACCCGCTCGCTGATCAACAACCTGATCATCGGCGTGACTGAGGGCTACAAGATCAACATGGAGATCTTCGGCGTCGGTTACCGCGTGCAGCAGAAGGGCAAGGACCTTGAGTTCTCCCTCGGCTACTCGCACCCGATCCTGATTGAGGCGCCGGAAGGCGTCACGTTCTCCGTCGATGGCAACACCAAGTTCGCCATCGAAGGCACTGACAAGCAGCAGGTTGGCCAGATTGCGGCAAACATCCGCCGTCTGCGTAAGGATGACCCGTACAAGGGTAAGGGCATCCGCTACGCCGGCGAGCAGGTCCGCCGCAAGGTCGGAAAGACGGGTAAGTAATCATGAGCAATACTGCAGAGAACACCAAGCGCACCCCGGTGGGCAAGGACATCTCGTCCCGCCGCCGCGAGGCCCGCGCACGTCGCCACTACCGCATCCGCAAGACCCTGCGTGGCACCCCGGAGACCCCGCGTCTCGTTGTGCACCGCTCGTCTCGCCACATCCACGTCCAGGTCATCGACGACCTCGCAGGCCACACCCTGGTTTCTGCGTCGTCCATCGAGGCAGACGTGCGCAACCTGGAGGGCGACAAGAAGGAGAAGGCCGCAAAGGTTGGCCAGCTCGTCGCTGAGCGTGCCAAGGCAGCAGGCATCGAGCAGATCGTCTTCGACCGTGGTGGCTACAAGTACCACGGCCGCGTTGCGGCCCTGGCTGAAGCTGCTCGTGAAGGTGGTCTGAAGTTCTAATGATCACGGCAAACATCACCATCAACGGAAGGATCGCGTAATGGCCGAACGTGAACGGCGTGACGGCGGGCGCTCCGCCGACAACCAGAACAACAACGACCGCGGTAACCGCGGCGGCCGTGGCCGTCGCGACGACCGTCGCAACCAGAACGACGAGCGCGATAAGTACATCGAGCGCGTCATCACCATCAACCGTGTTGCCAAGACCGTTAAGGGTGGCCGCAACATGTCCTTCACCGCTCTCGTCGTCGTCGGCGACGGTGAAGGCATGGTCGGCGTTGGCTACGGCAAGGCGAAGGAAGTTCCCGCCGCAATTCAGAAGGGTGCAGAAGAGGCTCGCAAGAACTTCTTCCGCGTCCCGATGATCGGTGGCACCATTCCTCACCCGGTTCAGGCTGAAGAAGCCGCCGGTATCGTCATGCTCCGCCCGGCTGCTCCGGGTACCGGTGTGATCGCCGGTGGCGCAGTCCGTCCGGTGCTCGAGGCCGCTGGTGTCCAGGACATCCTGGCTAAGTCCCTCGGTTCCGACAACGCCCTCAACGTGGTTCAGGCCACCGTTGCCGGCCTGAAGCAGCTCGTGCGTCCGGAAGAGGTCGCAGCGAAGCGCGGTAAGGCTGTCGAGGACGTTGCCCCGGCACGTATGCTGCGCGCTCGCGCAGGACAGGAGGCCTAAGAACAATGGCACTGAAGATTACGTTGCACCACGGCAAGATCGGTGAGAAGCCGGTGACCCGCAAGAACCTCGAGGCTCTCGGTCTGCGCAAGATCGGTCAGTCCGTGGTGAAGAAGGACAACGCTGCTACCCGCGGCCAGATCCTCAAGGTGCGTCACCTCGTCACCGTCGAAGAAGTTGCAGGGGAGTAGATAAAACATGGCTGACATCATCAAGCTCCATGATCTGCGCCCGGCAGAGGGCGCAAACAAGGCCAAGACCCGCGTTGGTCGCGGTGAGGCCTCCAAGGGCAAGACCGCTGGCCGCGGTACCAAGGGCACCAAGGCTCGTAAGCAGGTTTCCGCTGCTTTCGAGGGTGGCCAGATGCCGCTGCACATGCGTCTGCCGAAGCTCAAGGGCTTCAAGAACCCGAACCGCGTCGAGTACCAGGTGGTCAACGTCGCGGATCTCGCGGAAGCATTCCCGCAGGGTGGCGACATTGCAGTTGCCGACATCGTCGCTAAGGGCCTCGTTCGCCCGAAGCAGCCGGTGAAGGTGCTGGCAGAGGGCGACATCAACGTCGCACTCAACGTCACCGCAAACAAGTTCTCCAAGTCCGCTGAGGAGAAGCTCAAGGCTGCTGGCGGCTCCGCCACCGTCGTCGAGTTCTCCAAGCGCGCTCCGAAGGACGCGTAAAGAGCCGAAAGCGTAACGCTTTCCGCGCTTGAGATAACCCCCATACTGGACAATCACTGTCCGGTGTGGGGGTTTTCGCTGTGCTGTAGCGGTAAAGTCGACCGTGAGTATCAACTTTTTAAGCACAGCTGCTAGGGTAGTGGGGTCAAACACGGCGACGGCCCGTTTTGTGTGCCTTCATGCACGAGTCGGCGCTGCACTATCCACTACCTTCCGCCGCGGTTCAGGTGGAAGCCAGGAGGCTATGTGTCCGCAATTGCTCAGGCGTTTAAGGATCCTGACCTTCGCAAGAAGATCTTGATCACCCTTGCGCTGATGATTCTGTACCGCGTAGGTGCCCAGATCCCGTCCCCGGGCGTTGATTACGCGTTGATCAACCAGCGACTCGAAGAGGTTGCCCAGGGTGACCGTGCCACGATGTTCTCCATCATTGGCCTGTTCTCCGGTGGTGCACTGCTGCAGTTGTCGATCTTCGCGATCGGCATCATGCCGTACATTACGGCGTCGATTATCGTGCAGCTGCTCACTGTCGTGATCCCGAAGTTCGAGGAGCTGAAGAAGGAAGGCCAGTCCGGCCAGGCGAAGATGACGCAGTACACGCGCTACCTCACGGTCGCGCTGGCGTTGCTGCAGTCCGCAGGTATCGTCGCGCTGGCAGACCGCGAGCAGCTGCTCGGCCAGGGAATGCCGGTGCTGGTGGAAGACCGCAATGTCTGGACCTTGATCATGATGATCCTTGTGATGACCTCCGGTGCGGTGCTCATCATGTGGCTCGGCGAGATCATCACTGAAAAGGGCGTGGGCAACGGTATGTCCCTGCTCATCTTTGCGGGTATCGCAACCCAGATCCCGTCCGAGGGTGCGTTCATCCTCCAGAACTCCGGTGCCTTGACGCTGATCCTCGTCATCCTCGCGCTTGTTGCGCTGGTCGTCGGCATTGTCTTCATTGAGCAGGGCCAGCGTCGCATCCCGGTGCAGTACGCCAAGCGCATGGTGGGTCGTCGCCAGTACGGTGGCTCTTCCACCTACTTGCCGCTGAAGGTCAACCAGGCTGGCGTTATCCCGGTCATCTTCGCCTCGTCGCTGATGTACGTGCCGGTTCTGATCACACAGATCGTGACCATGAATAACCCGACTCCGCCGGACAACTGGTGGATGAACCACGTGATGGCATGGCTGCAGAACCCGGGTTCGTGGCAGTACATCCTCACCTACGTCGTGATGATCATCTTCTTCTCCTACTTCTATGTGTCGATCCAGTATGACCCGGTCGATCAGGCAGAGAACATGAAGAAGTACGGTGGCTTTATCCCGGGTATCCGTCCGGGCCGTCCGACTGCTGAATACCTCGCGTTCGTCATGAACCGCCTGCTGTTCGTCGGCGCGATTTACCTCGCGCTGATCGCAGTGCTGCCGAACCTGGCAATGGACGCCGGTATCACCGGCTCCGGCCGGATGGGTATGAGCGCGTTTGGCGGTACGGCCATCCTGATTATGGTTTCCGTGGCCCTGACCACGGTTAAGCAAATTGAATCCCAGCTTCTGCAATCCAACTACGAAGGACTTCTGCGATAATGCGTCTCGTTCTCCTTGGCCCTCCCGGTGCCGGCAAGGGCACCCAAGCCGCTATCCTTTCCGAAAAGCTCGGTGTTCCGCACATCTCCACCGGTGATCTGTTCCGCGCCAACATTGGCGAGGGCACCCCGCTCGGTGTTGAGGCAAAGAGCTACATCGACGCCGGCAAGCTTGTGCCGACCGATGTCACCGCACGCATGGTTGAGGATCGCCTGAACCAGGACGACGCGAAGGACGGCTTCCTGCTGGACGGCTTCCCGCGCACGGTGGAGCAGGCTGAGATCCTGACCGACCTACTGGCGAAGAAGGGCGAGAAGCTCGACGGCGTGCTCAACTTCGTTGTTGATGAGGACGTTGTCGTGGAGCGCATGCTCGCCCGTGGTCGTGCAGACGACAACGAGGAGACCATCCGCACCCGTCTCGCCGTGTACCGCGATGAGACCGCACCGCTGATCGACCACTACGGTGAGGAGATCATTTCTATCGACGCTGTGGGCGACGTCGACGAGATCAACCAGCGCGCCATGGCGCAGCTGGGCAAGTAGCCCGAATACGCTCAAGGCCGGTGTTCGCACCGGCCTTTCGCTTTTGCTTATCGACGACCACCACAAAGGAGCACCCCGCTATGGCATTCCGCAAACGCAAGATTGCCGCCAAAACCCCCGACGAACTCGACGCGATGGAGGCAGCCGGCCGCATTGTCGGTGTCGCGCTGCAGGAGGTCCGTGCTGCGGCAAAGCCGGGTGTGAGCACGCTTGACCTGGATACGGTGGCGGAAACCGTCATTCGCGACCATGGCGCTGTGCCGACCTTCCTCGGATACCACGGTTTTACTGGCTCGATTTGTGCGTCGGTCAACGATGTGGTGGTCCATGGCATTCCATCCGCTGACGTGGTGCTCAATGAAGGGGACCTGGTTTCCATCGACTGCGGCGCGACGTTCAACGGTTGGGTAGGGGACAGTGCCTGGTCGTTCGGTATCGGTGAACTTGCGCCGGATGTGGACGCGCTCAACCGCGCAACCGAGTGGGTGCTCGCAGAAGGTCTGAAAGCCATGGTTCCGGGCAACAAGCTCACTGACGTGTCTCACGCGTTGGAGTTGGCAACCTACGCCGCCGAGGAGCGTTTCGGCGTTGAGCTCGGCATTGTGGATGGCTACGGCGGGCACGGCATTGGCCGCACGATGCACGAAGACCCGTACCTGGCTAATGAGGGCAAGCCGAATCGGGGTCCTGTGATTCAGGAAGGTTCGGTGTTGGCGATCGAGCCGATGTTGATCCTGGGTGGTGGCTACGACACACGCGTACTTGACGACGAATGGACGGTTACCACCCTCGATGGTTCACCGGCAGCACACTGGGAACACACCGTGGCAGCGACCGCTCAGGGACCACGAATTCTTACTCCGCGCGTATAAACGGCTGGCGCGTCGATGCGTGATTCATAGCTATACGGTTATACTTCCGGCATGTCTTACCGTCCTCGCCATGCAAAGCAGTCGCCGTTGAAGCGACGCGCAATTACGTTCGCTGCCGGTCTCGGTGTCGTCGCTACGCTTGCTGCACCTGTGACTGCGCAGGCAGCGCCTGCTCCGGCCCCGAATCCGGTTGCAACCTCCAGCCTTGATGCGCTGTCCTCGTCGGCAAACACCGCGTTTGCAAACCTGGATAAGTCTGCACGGGATGCAGCTTGGGATCTTCGCAACAACCTGCGCTTGCAGGCAGATGGGTTGGCGAATATCAGTCCGGATCTGCCGGCGAAGGCGAAGCAGCGTATCGACGAGATCGTGGAGGTTTTCTTCCCCGGACTCATCGCCGAGAAGACTCCGAAGCCGAAGCCTGCACCGAAGCCGGCTCCCGCTCCGGCACCAGCTCCTGCTCCGGCGCCGGCTCCGAACCCGCGTGCTGGCTTTGACTACGGTCCGTGCCCGGCCGATGCCAAGGCCTGCATTGACATTGATGGTCGCCGTTCCTGGCTGCAGAACAACGGTGTCATGTACTACCAGTCGGGCCTGATTGGTCCGGGCCGACCGGGCTACGAGACGCCGCGCGGCACCTTCTACGTCAACCGTAAGGTCAAGGACGAGATCTCCTGGGAGTTCGGCAACGCACCGATGCCGTACGCCACGTACTTCACCTACAACGGTATTGCGTTCCATGAGGGGGACCCGAGCATTCTGTCTCACGGCTGCATCCGCATGTACCGCGGTGATGCACAGCGCTACTTCAGTGATCTGCAGATCGGTGACAAGGTCTACGTCTACTAGGCATCTTTGTTGCATATTGGCCCCGGCGAAATGCTGGGGCCTTTTGCGTTTTCGCAGGTGAGCGGATAAAGTAGTCCAACGGTGCTGCCACGAAGTGTTGGCAGGTACCGACTGTCACGGTAAGAAAACGTTTCTGCCTGCACATTTGCGGGCAGTGTAGGAAGTGGAGTGTATGGCAAAAGAAGGCGCAATCGAGGTTGAGGGCCGCATCGTCGAGCCCCTGAAGAACGCCATGTTCCGTGTCGAACTCGACAATGGGCACGAGGTTCTCGCCCACATCAGTGGCAAGATGCGCCAGCACTACATCCGCATCCTCCCTGAGGACCGTGTCGTGGTGGAGCTCTCTCCCTACGACCTGGAACGCGGGCGTATCACTTACCGCTACAAGTAAGCATTTCAGCCTCCTCACCCAGACCTGCTCATAGTGGGTCGTTTACCTCCGGCCACGGTGGCTGGAGCCGCGTGTAATCCCAACCCATCCTCCGGCACGGTCCGGATAAAGCGTTGGTTGACGTGGACGGGTGGGGAGAAAACCACCGTAACAACCCGAAAGGTACGTACCTCATGGCACGTCTAGCTGGTGTTGATCTCCCGCGCAATAAGCGCATGGAGATCGCTCTCACCTACATCTATGGCATCGGTGCAACCCGATCCAAGGAACTGCTCGAGAAGACGGGCATTTCTCCGGACCTGCGCACGGACGATCTGAGCGATGACCAGCTCTCCGCTCTGCGTGACGCGATTGAGTCCTCCTACACCGTCGAGGGCGACCTGCGCCGCGAGGTTCAGGCAGACATCCGCCGCAAGATCGAAATCGGCTCCTACCAGGGCATGCGCCACCGTCGTGGCCTGCCTGTCCGCGGCCAGCGCACCAAGACCAATGCGCGTACCCGCAAGGGCCCGAAGAAGACCATCGCAGGAAAGAAGAAGTAACCTATGGCTACTCAGACTCGTTCCGGTGCACGTCGCGGACGTCGCATCGTCAAGAAGAACGTGGCCGCAGGCCACGCATACATCAAGTCCACCTTCAACAACACCATCGTGTCCATCACGGACCCGCAGGGCAACGTCATCTCCTGGGCGTCCTCCGGCCACGTTGGCTTCAAGGGTTCCCGTAAGTCCACGCCGTTCGCTGCGCAGATGGCTGCAGAGAACGCTGCCCGCAAGGCAATGGACCATGGCATGAAGAAGGTCGACGTTTTCGTCAAGGGTCCGGGCTCCGGCCGCGAGACCGCTATCCGTTCGCTCCAGGCTGCCGGCCTGGAGGTGTCTTCGATCTCCGACGTGACGCCTCAGCCGTTCAACGGCTGCCGTCCGCCGAAGCGTCGTCGCGTTTAAGGCTGAAAGGAAAAGAGGTAAAGAGACATGGCTCGTTACACCGGCCCTGCTACCCGTAAGTCCCGTCGCCTCCGCGTCGACCTCGTCGGCGGCGACATGTCCTTCGAGCGTCGCCCGTACCCTCCGGGGCAGGCTGGTCGCGCTCGCATCAAGGAATCCGAGTACCTGCTCCAGCTGCAGGAGAAGCAGAAGGCTCGCTTCACCTACGGCGTGATGGAGAAGCAGTTCCGTCGCTACTACGAAGAAGCGAACCGTCGTCCGGGCAAGACCGGCGACAACCTGCTCATCCTGCTGGAGTCCCGTCTGGACAACGTTGTCTACCGTGCTGGTCTGGCTAAGACCCGCCGTCAGGCACGTCAGCTCGTGTCCCACGGCCACTTCACGGTCAACGGCAAGAGCATCGACGTTCCGTCGTTCGCGGTAACGCAGTACGACATCATCGACGTCCGTGAGAAGTCCCGCAACATGCTGTGGTTCGAAGAGGCTCAGGACAACCTCCTGGACGCTGTCGTTCCGGCTTGGCTGCAGGTCGTTCCGGACACCCTGCGCATCCTCGTGCACCAGTTGCCCGAGCGCGCTCAGATCGAGGTGCCGCTGCAGGAGCAGCTCATCGTCGAGCTTTACTCGAAGTAAACTTTCACACGTTTGCTTCACCCCGCGCGCCGTCCACGGTGCACGGAATCTTCCATATCAGTCCCTACCGGCTTCATATAGCGGGAGCCAAAGGAGAAGTTCATGCTCATCTCTCAGCGTCCTGAATTGACCGAGGAGTACATCGATACCAACCGCTCGAAGTTCGTCATCGAGCCGCTCGAGCCTGGTTTCGGTTACACCCTGGGCAACTCCCTGCGTCG
This sequence comes from Corynebacterium sp. HMSC034E11, assembly GCF_001835905.1. NCBI lineage: Bacteria > Bacillati > Actinomycetota > Actinomycetes > Mycobacteriales > Corynebacteriaceae > Corynebacterium > Corynebacterium sp. HMSC034E11. The sequence goes on along the minus strand of NZ_KV826415.1, from coordinate 170,360 downwards.
CACGCTGCTGTCGTCCATCCCGGGCGCAGCCGTGACGTCCATCAAGATCGACGGTGTGCTCCACGAGTTCACCACGATCAACGGTGTCAAGGAGAATGTCTCCGAGATCATCCTCAACATCAAAGACCTCGTGCTGTCTTCCGACTTTGACGAGCCGGTAGTCATGCAGCTTGCAGTCGAGGGGCCGGGCGACGTCACCGCAGGTGACATCGAGCCACCGGCAGGCGTGGAGATTCACAACCCGGATCTGCACATCGCCTCCCTTAACGAGCAGGCACGCCTGGAGATGGAGCTTGTTGTCGAGCGCGGCCGTGGCTACGTCCCGGCTATGCCGAACTCCGGTGGAGAGGCCGGCCGTATCCCGGTCGACCAGATTTACTCGCCGGTGACCCGTGTTGCTTACAAGGTTGAGGCAACTCGTGTTGAGCAGCGCACCGACTTTGACAAGCTCATCATCGACGTTGAGACGAAGAACTCGATGACCGCACGTGACGCGCTCGCGTCGGCTGGTTCCACCCTGGTGGAGCTCTTCGGCCTGGCTCGTGAGCTCAACACCGCTGCAGAGGGTATCGAGATCGGCCCGTCGGCTCAGGAGTCCGAGTACATCGCTGCGTACTCCACGCCGATCGAGGACCTGAACTTCTCTGTTCGTTCCTACAACTGCCTGAAGCGTCAGGAGATCCACACCGTGGGCGAGCTTGCTGAGTACAGCGAGACCGACCTGCTGGACATCCGCAACTTCGGCCAGAAGTCGATCAACGAGGTCAAGATCAAGCTCGCTAACCTGGGCCTGACCTTGAAGGACGCTCCGGAAGATTTCGACCCGACCCAGCTCGAAGGCTACGACGCCGAAACTGGCGATTTCGTGGACGACGGCGCGGACGAGACCGAGTAACACAACAGAGCACGCGCTCAACTAACCGCATACGAGGAGTTCGAATATGCCTACCCCCAAGAAGGGTGCCCGCCTCGGAGGGTCCGCCTCGCACCAGAAGCACATTCTGGCCAACCTGGCGCAGTCCCTCTTCGAGAACGGCGCTATCAAGACGACGGACGCTAAGGCACGCGCCGTGCGTCCGTACGCTGAGAAGCTGATCACCAAGGCGAAGAAGGGCACTGTGGCTGACCGCCGCGCAGTCCTCGCTGAGCTGCCGAACAAGCAGGTTGTTAACTACCTGTTCAACGAGCTCGCGCCGAAGTTCGAGAACCGTGAGGGCGGCTACACCCGCTCCATCAAGCTCCCGAACCGCTCCGGTGACAACGCTCCGATGACCCAGATTTCCCTGGTGCTCGAGGAGACCGTTACCACCGAGGCAACCCGCGCTGCACGCGCAGCTGCATCCCGCCAGGCTGAGGAGGCCAAGGCTGAGGAGGCTCCGGCAGAGGAGACCACCGAGGCTCCGGCAGAGGAGACCGCTGCTGAGGAAGAGAAGTAAACTCACTTCCTTCCTCGCGTAACGCCCAGCTACCCCGTGTAGCTGGGCGTTTTGTATTGCCCAGATAAGATTGATCGCCATGGATGAGACGATGCGGCTGCGTTTGGATATCGCCTACGATGGCACCGATTTTCACGGTTGGGCGCGCCAGAAAAGCGGCATCCGCACAGTCCAACAGACCATCGAAGAGGCGTTGAGCCTCGTGCTGCGTAGTAGCGTCTCCCTTACCGTCGCTGGACGCACCGACGCAGGAGTCCATGCCTCGGGACAGACCGCCCATGTGGATATTCCTCGCAGCAGCCTTGATCAGCGTTCGATTGAGGGGGACCCGGGACGGTTGGTTCGTCGATTAGCAAAACTGCTCCCGGAAGACGTCCGCGTATTTAATGTCGAGGAAGCGCCAGAGGGGTTTGACGCGCGTTTCTCGGCGTTGGCCCGCACCTACGTATATCGGGTGACTACGCATCCGGCAGGTGCGTTGCCAACACGGGCGCGCGATACGGCGGTGTGGCCAAAACCTATCGACCTTGAGACGACACAGGCGTGTGCCGATGCGCTTGTGGGCTTGAACAACTTCGCGGCGTTTTGCCGCCCGAAGGAGCATGCCACCACGATCCGCGACGTGCATTCTTTCGAGTGGTCGCAGGTCGAGGACACCGTGTACGAAGCGCGCATTGTTGCGGATGCGTTTTGCTGGAATATGGTTCGCGCGCTGACCGCGACGTGTTTAACCGTCGGGGAGGGCCGCCGGGGGAGTGACTGGCCAAAGGAGCTCTTGCTTCGCGACGAACGCGCGCCCGAAGTCCCACTCGCTCCCGCTCGTGGCCTGACGTTGGTCGGCGTCGAGTATCCCGCTGATTCTGAGTTAGCTGCCCGCGCCGAAGCTACCCGCGCGCGTCGCGAGATGTAGCATGCTTGGGTTACTGACAATCTGGGAGGTGCGATGACCACAGCAGCCGCAGCATGGTTTGCAGTTGTGTTTTTCCTGCTTCCCGGATTCCTGGTGGCGTGGGTTGCAGGCCTCCGAGTTCCTGCAGCGGTGACCACGGCGCTGCCGGTGACCTTCGGTGTTATCGGAGTGTCGTCGTGGATGTGGGGCGTGACTAGTGCGCCGTTTAACCTGTGGACGTTCGGGGTGAGCATGGTGCTTGCCCTCGCGGTGGCTGGCGGGTGGCGCTATGCGTTTGCACGCAAGGCCCGCCGCGGTGGTGATGTGCCGTGGCACCGTGCGCTTTTTCCCGGCAAGGTGGAGTGGACGCACTGGGGCATTCCGTTTGTCGGGGTAGCGGTCGCGGCGTGGATGGCAGTTACGGACCGGCTGTCGTGGTTGGCTCAGATGCCCAACGGTGCGGACAACATCGTCCAGGGGTGGGATTCGCAGTGGCATGCGAATGCGGTGCGGTTTGTGATGGAGACGGGCGTGGCGTCGTCGACACGCATGGGCGAGCTGCAGAACTTCGAAACGCACGCGCGGCTGTTCTACCCATCGGGATTCCACGCGGGTGTTGCTCTCTTTGCGGAGGCTGCTGGACTTGAGCCGATTCGGGCGGTCAACATCGCGTCGACGGTGCTGCCAGCGGTGGCACTGCCGCTGACCATGGTGAGTCTGGTGTTCGCGTTTATGCGCTCGACTGGGCTCACCGCGCAGATTGCCGCCGCGTTTGCCGCGATCATGGCGTACGCGGCCCCGCAGCTGCTGTGGGTGCCCGACTACGTGGGGATGTGGCCGTACCTGTTTGCGATGACCCTGACCGGCATCGTGGTTTGGCAGTTCCTTGAAGTTCCGGCACGGCATGCGGGTGCGCTGCCTGCTGCGATCGGGTTCCTTGGCGTGTTGTGCACACACCCGGCTGCGGTGACCGTGGTGGTACTCGGCGTCATCTTTGCGTGGGCGACGTCGCTGCTGGTTCGCCCGGTGCGCTCGCGTCGCAGCGATACGGTGTGGATGGCACTCCCGGCAGCCGCGGCAACGCTCGTGTTTTTGCCCCAAGTGCTGGCGGGGTCGGACCAGGCGAGTGAGGTTGCCTCGTGGGCGCCGCAGGAGAAACTAGGCCGCGGCGGCGCGTGGGGGAGTGCGTTTCGGATGGACACCCGGCACGTCTCTCAGTTTTTCCCGGACTTCGACCCGACGGTGATGCTGTGGCTCGCCGGTGCAGGCGCGCTGGCGTTGGTGCTGTGGCGCGGCCAGGTGTGGCCTGTGCTGTTGTATGTGGTTTCGCTTGCGGTGACCGCAAATGCGCTCACACCATTCGATAACGCGTGGGGCGATGTACTGGCCATGGTGGGCAACCTGCACTACAGCACGGGGCACCGGCTGATCATGCCGGTGGTGATGTGCGTGTGGGCAGCGGCCGCCATCGGCATTGCTGTGATTATCCGCCTTGTCACCTTCGCTCCACTCGCAGCACGAACCGGTACGGGGCAGCGAGCCACGGTGCTGGCGTCGATCGCGGTGGCGGTGATCGCCGGGTCGGCGGCGGTGCCACAGGTACGCAACCACACTGAGGCTGGTGCACAGGACGCGTTTGCTACCCCGCGCCAAAGCGGACGGATGGTAAGCGCGGATGACCTCCAGGTGTTTGACTGGTTGGCGACCCAGGACGCAGCGTGGGAAGGCACGATCATGGGTGATCCTGCGGATGGATATTCGTGGATGTATGCCTACAACGGGTTGCCGTCGGTTTCCCGGCACTACCTATGGCCGACCGGCGGGATTGGCTCAGCGCACGACACAATTTTCCAGCACGCGGACTTCATCGGAGAAGACAACGGCGAAGTGGTGGAGCAGGCGCTGAAGGACTTGAACGTACGGTTCTTTGTGCTCAGCCCGGGGTCGTTTTGGGCGGACCAGAAACCGCAGTATCCGATGCTGCGGGCGTTCTGGGCGTCAAACGGGGTGACGCCGGTGTATCGCAAGGGCACGACGTCGGTGTTTGCGGTCAACAGCGAGTTCTCCACCGCCCAGTTGCGGGCGATGCGCAAAGACGGACAGGACCACGGCTCGGATGAGCTATTCGAGCTTGAAGATGCCGGTGTAGCCGCCTGGTAGATGCGCGCGGGGTGCTAAGGCTGTAGCCTGTTGAGTACTTACTCGGGGGAGGGGGAATTATGGCGAAACTTTTGCCTACTACACGTGCCCAGGTTTCGGGCCACCAGTTCATGCGCCGTCGTATGGAGCATGGGTTGTTGTTCGGGGATATCCGGATGATTCATGACCCGTTGTCGGCGCGCCATCGCGCCACGGTGTTTGGTGTTGCTGCGGTGGTGATGATCGCCGGGGTGATGGGGTTGTTTGCGTGGATGCGTCCGAATGCAGATCCGGGGGATGCCCCGATTCTGCGGGCGTCGGACGGCACGCTGTATGTGCGTGTTGATGACACTGTTCATCCGGTGACCAATCTTTCTTCTGCACGCTTGATTGCTGGTGCGGCGGCTGATCCGTCGCGGGTGGGTGATGAGCATTTGGCGGCGATGCCACGTGGCGTTCAGGTGGGTATTGTGGCTGCGCCGGCGATGTTTGCGCCGGAGGGTGCGGTTGATGCTGCATGGTCGGTGTGTGCGGTGCCGGGCCGTGTGACGGTGGTTGCGGGGCAGCGTCCGGAGCCTTTGCTTGGCGACGATACCGTGCTGGCCACCGACGGCACCCGCCAATGGTTGGTGACTGGTGAGGGCAGACAGTTGCTGCCTGATGCGGCGTCCCCGCAGGGGCGTATCGTGCGCCGTGCGTTGGGGGTCGGGCACACCACTCCGATGTGGGAGCCACCGTTGCAGGTGATGACGGCGCTGAAGGAATTGCCACCGGTATCAGTACCTGCGCCCGACCGGCTGCCAGAAGTATTGGTCGCTGAGAGCGGTGCGTGGGCGCTGTTCAACGGGAGAATCGAGCCGCTCAGTGAGGTGCAGCAGGCAGTGCTGTTGGATGCTGGCGCGAAGCAACGCAGCATCGGCCGCGAACAGTTAGCCACGTATCAGGACGGGGACTTAGGGCTGACGATTCCAGAGCGTCGCCCGCAGTGGGTTGACCCGGTGCAGCAGACGGTATGCGTGGACCAGGACCGTGGTGGCGCGGTGCAGTCCGGTACAGAACACGACGGTACAAAACACGACGGTACAGAACACGCTGGTGCAGCACGGTACGGTGCAGTGCGATCCGGTGATACTTCGGCGATTGCGTTGTCTGGGACGTCGGTGGCGACACACTTTGTGGGGCTTGCGGATGGCTCGATCGGTGTGGATTCCGGACATGGCTTCCACGTCGTGGCGAGCAACGGGTTGCGCCACCGTGCACCCGATGCGGAAACACTTGCCACGGTGGGTGCGGTGCATGTCGAGCGCGTGCCTTGGGAGATTGTCAGCCTCTTGCCGGAGGGTGAGGAGCTGACCCGGGCTGCGGCTTTGACCGCCACGTACTAACAGCACACAGTACAAGGACACCCAGCAGAGCGAACACAACTGCGCCGAGGCCGACACTGCTGAACCGTTTCGCGGCCAAGGAGGCGGTGCGCTCTGTTGGGGCCACGGTGACGGTGTCTCGGGGCGCGATGTCGTCCGGCGTGAGTTGGCTGATCACGTTGTGCGGGGTGATTGCGCCGCCGCCGTGTTGTGCTGCGGCGGTGATGAGCGTGCGCACGTGGTCCGGCGTGATGCCGGGGTAGCGCTGCATGAGTAACGCGGCCGCACCACTGACTACCGGTGCGGCGAAGCTGGTTCCAACGTAGGGGCGTGACCCGTCGCGGGTGAGCGTGCCGTCGGCCCAGCCGTTGCCGCTGGATGCGAGCGCGTGTGGGACAAGACCGGCTGCGGAGATTTCCGCTGGCATGGAGTATGACGCGAGCGTGTGGGTGTCCTCGCGAGCCCCCACAGCAAGTACCGTGGGAAACAGAGCTGGGATCACGCTAAAGCCTGGTTCACAATCGGCGCTGGTGTTGCCGGATGCGGCGACGACGACTGCGCCGTCGGCCTCGGCACGGTGCAACGCGCCGCGCAGCCCATTGAGGTCGATGCGCGAGGCAAGCCCCGGGTCCACACAGGACACGACAGAGACGTTGAGCACGCGCGCCCCCTCGTCGAGCGCGTTGTTGATTGCAGAGGCGAGCGTCTCAAGGTCCCCCGCGACAGATTGGCCGCGGCCACCGCGGTAATGGGCTGACGTTTGGCGCACCGCGAGGATCTCCGCATCTGGTGCGATGCCGAGCGTGCGCCCAGCGATGACGCCGGCGACGACGGTGCCGTGGCTGTCGCAGTCCGCAAGCGCGTTGTCGCCGACAAAGTCGGCTCCGGGGCGCAGGTGATTAAGTTCCGGGTGTGGAGCGACGCCAGTGTCGATGACGGCGACGCGCACGCCGGCTCCGGTGGCGAAGCGACGGAGCTCGTGGAGCTCCGCAGGTGTCTCACCTGGTGGTTGTGCTGCCGAAGGCACGGCGCAGGCGATGTCTTGGGCGGAGGCGTAGGTAAGCGAGCCCGGCGCGAGTGCTGCAGGTGCGCAGAGTACAGGCATGGCGAGCATCAGTGGCAACAGTGCGGAAGCGGGCAGGGAACGTGTGCGCATTGTTACAGCCCTCGAATCAGGTCGAAGACCCCGGTGAGGTGTACCGCGAGTGGGATGACGGCGATGAGGGCGGCGATTTCGGCACGTTCGAACCAGACAACGGTTGTCGGTTCTAGGTCGGGTACGCGCCGGGCCCACAGCACGGTGGTTGTAGCTGCCAGTGCGGTGAGGACGGCGATGGTGATGAGGGCGGGATGCGGGTCGTCGATACGCACAACGCTGATGGCGGAAGCAATGACTGCCGCGAGTGCTATCGCCATCAGCGCAAGGCGGGTTGCAGCCCAGTGGTGGCGCGATGCGTAGACGACGAGTGCGCCGGCGATGCAGGTGCAGAACACGAAGTTCCATGCACCGCCGCTGCTGCCGATCTGGAGGAGCGCAGGGATGCTCACTGTGGCAATTCCGGCGGTGACTGCGCTGGCGATGGTGGTGGCGACTCGGCTGCGTGCGTCGACGTCTGGTTGGTATTCGTCGGCGCGATCGAATTCTTCGCCGGCGGTGGGCACGTGCGCCACGGCAAGGCCTGCAGCACGGGTGGCGATGCCGGGTGTGGCGGCAACCGTAAACAGGCCGGTGAGGACGGATAACGCAGCAGGCGAGTTTGCGGCGGGCAGCCAGGTGCCTAACGTGCCAATGCCGCTGAGCACCCCAACCGTGACAGCAAACGCCACCAATGCAGGGCCCGCAAGGCGCAGAGCCACTCCAATGCCGACGGTGATGAAGGCTGTGACGACGCCTGCGAGGGCGCCAAGAGCAACGTCTGTGCTGTGTAGGTTCGGTTCTGTGCCACCGATGACCCATGTGGCGGCGGCCCAGCCGAGGCACAACGGCGCTGCAGCAAACACGGCGGGCGATTTCGCAACAGCAGCGAGGGTGAGCGCGCATAACCCGGTGACGGCGAAGGTCGCGGGAGATGGGGCAAACATGCTGAGCAGCAACGCAATGCACGCTAACCCTACGAGGGTTGCGGCGGTGTCGAGGCCGCGCACGCTGCGGGCATTGCGGCCTGCGTGCGCGAGGGCGTCGGCGGCGTCGCGTACCACGGGAGGTGCGATGGGTTCTTTGGGGCGCAGGGCGATCACGGCGCCGTCGTGAAGCTTGAGCGCGTACAACGGCGTATGCATATCGAGTGGGCGCCCGCCTGCCGTGGAGATTTCCCACGGGCGGTGGATCTGCGGCAGTTCCACAAGACGCGCCAATTCGGGCAGCACCTCTGCAAACGTTGAGGATGTCGGCAGTGTGACATCGATATCGCGGTGAAACGCCGCAACAGAAACACGTACGGTTACGCGCACAATGTGGTGCGCCGAAGTAGCAACCAAAACTCTTCCCCCGGAAGTCTCAACGCGTGGCCCCCATTTGCCACGCAACTTGGGCCAGTATGGCGCACCGTTACGCTGCAGTCCAGCTTTTCGTACCCCTTTGGCGGGCAAATGGTCTACACTGCGCTCAACACTATGCCCAACACAGTTCGGGGGAACTGTGGCCACATGGGGTGAAAAGGGGGGATCCACGAATGCTCGGGTTAGACTACGATGCTGTGCTCGCACCAACTGCGGGCACACCTGACGTGCCGGCACTGCCAACAGGACAACTGCGTGCAGAGCCAGTCCCAACAGCGCAAAAGCCACAGACGCAGCCGGTGATCAAGATTTTGCTGCCAATTGTGATGGTGGTTGCCGTTGGTGCGGTGATGGCGCTGATGATGACATCTGGACGCACTGTGAGCCCAATGATGTTGATCTTCCCGCTGATGATGCTTTTCGGACTGTTGGGCATGATCAATCCGCAAGATCGGCAGGGAGATATCAACGAAACGCGCCGGGTGTACCTGCGCCACCTGGATGCGTTGACCCGGAAGGCGCGCGCGAACGCAGCGCAACAGCGCGCGCACGCGACAGGGTTGCACCCGGCTCCGGCAGATCTTGTTGCTGCGACACCGGTGGAGCGGGTTTGGGAGCGCACTGCGGCGTCACCGCTGGCGTTGACCGTCCGGTTGGGGACCGGCAGCGGTGCGCTGTGCACGCCTGTCGATGTAGAGGATCCGGGAAGCCCAGAGGACCTTGACCCGGTGTGCGCGGTGAGTCTTCGTCGCACTGTCGCTGCTGTAAGCACCGTGCCCGGCATGCCGATTGTTGTGCAGCTCGATGCATTTCCCGCGGTCACCCTGGCTGGTCCCGGTGCGCATGAGGTGGCGCGTTCCATCGTGTGCCAACTCGCGTTCTTTCATGGGCCCGAGTTGATCAGCATCGACGCGCCATTCGCGTGGGCGAAGTGGCTGCCGCACGCTCGCGCGGAACATGCACGTTTTCGCGTGGTGCTTATCGACGCCACCGTGGAGCACCCCCACGCCCCCGACGCCGACTGTGTGATTGTCGTCCACCCGGACGAGCACTACTTTGTGGATCCGGATGCCTTCCACCTCGTGTGCACCGATACGCTCGCTGCGGTCACCGAACAGGGCATGGAGCAACTCGGCCTTCCGGACTCGTTCACTGACGCGCAGGCGGAGTTCATCGCTCGCCACCTCGGGTTCTACCGACGCCCAGAAGGTGCGAGTGAAGACACGGGCGATCTGCTTGCCATGCTGGGGATTACGGACCTGGATGCACTCGATGCCACCACGATGTGGCCGGGGATGCGCAACAAGCTTGTTGTGCCCATCGGCGCGACCCCCGATGGGCAGCCGGTGTACCTGGACTTCAAAGAATCAGCGCTCGGTGGCATGGGCCCACACGGGCTCTGCATCGGAGCTACCGGTAGTGGTAAGTCCGAACTGCTTAAGGAAGTCGTTGTTGCGCTTGCCGCAACGCACTCGCCGGACGAGCTCAACTTGGTGCTTGTGGACTTCAAGGGCGGCGCAACCTTCCTCGGCTGCGAGGACCTGCCCCACACCAGTGCTGTGATTACCAACCTTGAAGACGAGGCCGTGCTGGTCGAGCGCATGTTTGATGCCATCTCCGGCGAGTTGAACCGCCGCCAGGAACTGCTGCGTGCCGCAGGCAACTTTGCCAACATCACCGACTACACCCGCGCTGGGCACACACTGCCGTCGCTGGTGATCATCGTCGATGAGTTTTCAGAATTGCTCTCGCAACACCCGCACTTCGCGGACCTTTTCGTCGCGGTGGGGCGCCTGGGCCGCTCACTTGGTGCGCACTTGTTGCTCGCCTCGCAGCGGCTCGAGGAAGGAAAGCTGCGCGGGCTCGATTCCCACTTGTCGTATCGCATCGGGTTGAAGACGTTTTCCGCAGGGGAGTCGCGCCAAGTCCTCGGCGTGCCGGATGCCTATGAACTGCCCAGTGAGCCGGGCTCGGGTTACCTCAAGTCAGGTATGGAACTCACTCGCTTTAGGGGTTCTTACGTCTCCGGCCCGCTGACCCGCCAGGTGCTGTCGCACTCCGACGACACCCCGACAGTGCGGGTGTTTACCGGCGATGAGATAGAAATCGCTCCGCAAACCGTGACCGATACCGACTATTCGACAACCCTGTTCGACGCCGTTGTGGAGAAAGCCCGCGACGTCGCCGCCACCCGGAGCATGCGCGCCCACCAGGTCTGGCTGCCACCGTTGCCGGATACTCTCGCGCTTTCTTCGCTTGTCGACGACACCATCGCCCTCGTCGACGAGCCCTATCGCCAACTCCAAGTCCCCTTCGCCGTGGACTTTTCCCGTGCCGGTGGGCATGCCGCCATTGCTGGTGCGCCGCAGACGGGGAAGTCGATGGCGGTGCGGTCGATCGTCGCCAAGCAAGCGCTGTGTCGCACAACCGATGAGGTGGCGATTTACATCATCAACGCTGGCGGCGGCGACTACAGCGACATCGAATCCCTGCCTCACGTGGCGGGTGTGGCGAACGTGAAGGATGAAGAACGCACGCGTCGTGTTATCGACGAGGTCACCGGACTCCTGGATGCGCCTGCCTCGCGCGCGACACTGCTCGTTGTCGATGGTTGGCATGCGTTGCTGGCCAACGATTCCAAACTCGAAGACCTGCGTGATCCTTTGGCGCGAATCGCCTCCGAAGGCCCTGCGGCACGCGTGCACCTGCTGATTACCACACAGCGGTGGAACGCGGTGCGCGCGAATGTGCGCGACCTCATCGGCACCCGCATCGAGATGCGCCTGACCGAGCCGATGGATTCGCTGATCGACCGCAAGGCCCAAGAACGTCTCGCCGCCGTGCCGGGACGTGCGCTCACCCCGGACGGCAAAGTCATGCATGTCGCGCTGACCAGCGCCGAAGACATCGCACACATCGCAGCCCAGGCGGCGAGCCAGACGCCGGTGCCACGCCTGCGCGTGCTGCCAGCAAGAGTCGACGCGCAACCGCTTATCGACGGCACCCGCATCCCACTCGGCATTGGCGGAGCGGACCTTGCACCGCTGTACTCCACCGGCCACATCCTGGCCATCGGTGCAGGCGGCGCGGGCAAATCCGCCTTCATCGCCAGCACGATTGCGGCTATTTCAGCGATGCCACGCGAACAAGCCCGCATGGTGATCTGCGACCCGCGCCGGGCACACCTGGCTCATGCGGACAGCGACATGGTCGCGGCGTACGCAGCTTCCTCGAGTGCGATCACCGATGCGGTGCGCTCGCTGGCCACCACGCTGACCTCGCGACTGCCGGGCAGCGACGTCACACCCGCCCAACTGGCAGACAGGTCCTGGTGGGCAGGCCCAGAGCTCTACTTGCTCATCGACGATCTCGACCTGGTCGGCGACGAACCACTGCGCCCAATCATCGACTTGTTACCCCACGCACGTGACATCGGCTTGCACATCGTGGTGGCGCGCAAGTTCGGCGGTGTTGGGCGTGCCATGTTTGGCCCGTTCCTCGCCGCTGTGAAAGACCTTCACCCAGACGTGCTGATTATGGACGGCACCAAGGACGAAGGTGCACTCTTCGGCGTCCGACCGGCACCGCAGCCACCAGGGCGCGCAACGCTCGTACAGGGCGAGCCGAAGGGCATGATCCAACTGCCGATGCTGAATATGGGGGACTAAATGACAGACCTGCGCATTACCGCGACCGATGCGTCGACCGTGTTCACCGGTGCGGCCGACGTCCACCGCTTCGACGCGCCAAGCAGCCGTGAAATCGCGAACACGATCCGCACTGTGCTGGGGCCGAACCCAGACGGGGCACACGTGCACATCACCGCAGACGACACGCGCCTACGCGAGCTCGAGTACGCCCTGGCGGACTACGACATTGACTTAACCACCGAACTCCTTGGTCCCGATCCGGCAGACGTGCCACGTTCGCTCAACGCACCCTCCGCGCCACCTGCGCCGTGGGATCCGCCACGGGACCCGCCGACAGACACGTTCGCGGCAATTGCGGACAACCGCTCGTCAAACATCGGCGTCTGGATCATCGCCGCAGTCGTCGCGGTAGTCGCAGTCGTGTGTGCGGTGGTCATCTTCAACGTTGTCTGGAAAGGCAGCGTTGGCAGTGCCGGCAGCGCCAGCAGTGCAGCGAACACGGACAGTTCAATTGCGACACCGACGGCTACTGAAGCTGCGGCGGGGGCAACGCCGTCTGTGGCGGTGGAGTCGTCGATACGCGAAGAAGCACCGCAGACCGTCCTGCTTGAACAAGACGGCCTTCAAGTGGAACTGCCTGCCGGGTTCGCGCTTGAGGCCGACGATGGCACGTGGCGCGCAACCGGCGATGATCCGAATTTCCGCCTCCACATCGCCGTCGAGAGGCTGTACCAATTACCGGCCAAGACTATGGCCGAGCAACTCCTCGCCGATGTTGAGGCGGACCCGCAAACAGAACTTGTGGACACGGACGGCACCTCGGTGACCTACCTGGAGCGCGCCGCGGATGGATCGCAGGCGCTCTGGAAGACCTGGCCGCACGGCACCACCCAGCTTTTCGTGGGCTGCCACACGCGCCATGAACCCACCACAGTGCAACGCGCGACGTGTCGAATGGCCATGGAAACCGCTGAATTTAAGGGGGCTGACATGCGGACATGAAAAACTTTTGAATTCGATGGAACCGAAAGCACCAAATGTCAGTCAGATATATGAACGGCAAACACACACCGTTCATCCAACCTAAACACACAAGGGGGAAACCATGGAGCTGTTCGCCACTGAAGCGGAGGTCATGCGCGCCGCCGCAGACCGTACCGACGACACCAACGCAAACGTCAACCGTGAAATCGATCGCATCCAACAGGTAGTCGAATCCACTCGCAACTACTGGGTGGGCAACGCGCAGCGCAGTTTCGACGACCTGATGATGCGCTACGACGACGCTCAAAAGCGTTTGTCGGAGGCGTTGACCGCGATCTCCGCGAACATTCGCGACAACGCGAAGCACTACGAGTCCACCGACGCAACCAACACCGACAGCCTCCGTCAGCTCGCTGGCGGACTCGCACTCTAACCACAAGGGGGAACCACCATGCAGATCAAATACGACTTCGCTCAGATCGCCGGCGCATCCGAAGATATGCGCGCATCCGCATCCCGCATCAACGGCGACCTGGCCGAACTGAAGCAGATGCTCCAGCCCATGGTCCAGACCTGGGAAGGTACCGCCGCCACCGCCTACCAGGCACACCAAGCCAAGTGGGACCAGGCAGCAGAGGACCTCAACCAGATCCTCACCCAGATCGCGCAGACCGTTGAAGATGGCAACTCCACCATGTTGGCCGTCAACAACGCTGCAGCGAACAGCTGGGGCTAACCAACAGACTTGCGTCGGGGCGACAACGCCGACCATCGGGGGATAGGGCGCGGCAGACCCGTCCCCGGCGCATCCACAAAAGAAAAAGGGGGACTCGGGGGAAACGCCGCCGCAGGTGACTATGGGGAACACCTGCGGCGGCGTTTTTGTTTTGCGGCCAGATTGCCGTAGTGTTTAACCCCTGTGTGTCCCGCCTGACGCGCGTTTCGGGTCTCCACCGGCCGCCGGAACCGTCGAGGAACATGCGAAGTATGGCCGGCAGCAATCTAGACAGACTTTAAGGAGTCATGCATGTCTACTTACCACCCGAAGAGCGGTGACGTGACCCGTAACTGGTACGTCATCGACGCAACCGACGTGGTGCTGGGCAAGCTTGCTTCCACCGCAGCAGACCTGCTGCGCGGTAAGCACAAGCCGCAGTTCGCACCGAACGTTGACACCGGCGATCACGTCATCGTGATCAACGCCGACAAGATCCACATCTCCTCCAACAAGCGCGATCGCGAGATGCGTTACCGCCACTCCGGCTACCCGGGTGGTCTGAAGTCCATGACCCTGGGCCGCGCACTGGACGAGCGTCCGGACCGCGTGATCGAGGAAGCTGTGAAGGGCATGATGCCGCACAACAAGCTCTCCCGCCAGTCCATCAAGAAGCTGCACGTCTTCGTCGGCTCCGAGCACCCGTACGCTGCTCAGAAGCCGGAAACCTACGAGTTTAAGCAGGTGGCACAGTAATGACCGAGCCGAACAACTACGACAACCTCGCTGCCGACACCGACATCGATGCCGCAACCGCAGCAACCGAGGAGTTCAACTACACCATCGGTGACGCAATTGCGCCGGAGGCTGACGCTGCTGAGGAGACCGTTGAGGTCGCACCGCTGCACGAGGGCCCGATCCAGACTGTTGGTCGTCGTAAGCGCGCAATCGCTCGCGTGACCGTCGTCGAGGGCGAAGGCAAGATCACAGTCAACGGCCGTGAGTTCGAGGAGTACTTCCCGAACAAGCTGCACCAGCAGGACATCCTGACCCCGCTGACGCTGCTCGAGCGCGAGGGCCAGTTCGACATCAAGGCCAACATCTCCGGTGGTGGCCCGACCGGCCAGTCCGGTGCTCTGCGTCTGGCTATTGCCCGCGCACTGAACATCTACAACCCGGCTGAGCGCCCGACCCTGAAGAAGGCCGGCCTGCTCACCCGTGACGCTCGTGCCGTGGAGCGCAAGAAGGCTGGTCTGCACAAGGCCCGTCGCGCACCGCAGTACTCCAAGCGTTAATCGCTGGCTTACTCCACACGCCGTCGCCCGGTTTCGGGTGGCGGCGTTTGCCGTTTCTTCTGTCGTTGTTGGTGAGCGGACCGGTTGCGAGGGTTCGTCGATAAGCAATTGCAGCAAGCATGCATAATTGTGGGCATGACTCGATTGTTTGGAACTGATGGTGTTCGCGGCTTGGCCAATGAGGCGTTGACGGCGCCGTTGGCGTTGAAGCTCGGCGCGGCTGCGGCAACGGTGCTGACGAAGGATCGTCGCTCCGGGAAGCGTCGCCCAGTGGCGCTCATTGGGCGCGACCCGCGCGTCTCCGGCGAGATGCTGGCGGCAGCGATGGCAGCCGGCATGGCGTCGAAGGGCGTGGACGTGCTGCGTGTCGGTGTGATTCCGACGCCTGGCCTGGCGTTTCTTACGGACGACTACGGCGCAGACATCGGTGTAATGATTTCCGCCTCCCACAACCCGATGCCGGATAACGGGATCAAGTTCTTCTCCGCTGGTGGTCACAAGCTGCCGGACGATATTGAAGACGAGATTGAGCGCGCCATGGACGAGCTGGAGGAAGCCGGCCCGACCGGCACCAGCATCGGCCGTGTGATTGAGGAGGCCCCAGATGCGCAGAGCCGCTACCTGGCGCATCTGGCTGATGCGGTAAGCACCGACCTGTCGGGCATCAAGGTTGTGGTGGACTGCGCGAACGGTGCAGCGTTCGAGGTAGCCCCGAAGGCGTATGCGGCAGCGGGGGCTGACGTGACCGCGATCTTTAACAAGCCCGACGCCTACAACATCAACGACGGCGCAGGCTCCACGCATATGGAGCAGATTCAGCGCGCAGTGGTTGAGCACGGCGCGGACCTTGGTTTGGCGCACGATGGTGACGCGGATCGTTGCTTGGCTGTGGACGCCGAGGGCAATGTTGTCGACGGCGACCAGATCATGGCTGTACTGGCAACCGCGATGCGCGACAACAACTCGTTGCGCTCCAACACGCTGGTGGCCACGGTGATGAGCAACCTGGGGCTGAAGCAGGCAATGAAGCGCGAGGGCATCGAGATGCGGGAGACCAAAGTGGGCGACCGTTATGTCCTCGAAGAGCTCAACCGTGGCGACTTCTCCTTGGGTGGCGAGCAGTCCGGCCACATTGTGGTTCCGGAGCATGCGACCACCGGCGATGGCGTGCTGTCCGGTCTGATGCTCATGGCACGCATGGCTGAAACCGGGAAGTCGCTCGCTGAGTTGGCGAGTGTGATGACCGTGCTGCCGCAGACGCTGATCAACGTTCCGGTCTCAGACAAGTCGCGCATTCTTGACGACGAATCCGTTACCGCCGCGATCCGCGAAGCTGAAGCGGAGCTGGGCGATACCGGTCGTGTCTTGCTGCGTCCGTCGGGTACCGAGGAGCTGTTCCGCGTGATGGTGGAAGCAGCTGAGGAAGAACAGGCACGAAAGGTTGCCGGACAGCTCGCGGCGGTCGTCGCAGCCGTGTAACTTCTGAGTAAGAAGTTTTTTGCCCCGGCAGGGAACCGCCGGGGCGTTGGGGGAGTCTAACTAAGTAGAAATAGTTGGACTGGAATCTTTTCAGGGGTGGGAAATGACACGACATGTCAGTGCTGTCGACGTTGACGTTGACAATGTTCGAACGCAGTACGGTGCCGCGATTAACGCGTACCGTGCTGCGGCGCACGACCTCGACACGAGGCGCATCACGGTGGACCCGTCTGCTTTCGGCGATGGCTTCGCGGAGCAAGGCCGGCGTGTTGCTGAGGCACTTGAGGCGCTTCACAGTACGTCGAAGCGGTTTTTAGAGGTCCGTAGCGAGAACTGGGAGCAGGTGCTCGCGCTTACCGACGACATCGTGGCCGCCGATGCACTCGCAGCCGAGGTACTTGAGGGGGTGGAGCAGCCATGATGCCGACAGTGCAAGATGATGTCCGCACCCTCGTCGAAGCGGTCGAGGTTGCACCTGAGGTGCCAGAACACCAGCGCAATGCCGTGCGAGGCCTTGCCGGTGAGTTGATGTCCGAGTCCTCCTGTATCAACGGGCTCGACCTTTCGGTGTTCGCACAGATCGGCTTGCAATTGGCGTTGAGTTGTGAGCGTCCGGATACGCCAGCGCGCACGTGCACGGCAGATAACAGCGGATGGTTTGAAGAGGTGGGCATCCGGGATCGGGAGTGCCGAAATGAAGCCCGCGAGACCGACCACTTTGAACACGTCAAGCAGGTAGGCCAGCGTATTGGAGAGTGCTCTTCGGCGATAGAAGCGATCGTGCGCTCAGCTGATATGGCGATTCGTGCGATCTTGGAACCTGCGCGCCGTGTGTTCGAAATCGCGCAGCGTTGCGGGATCACTCAGATTGTGGAGATCGCCGTAGAGGTGATCATCGAAGCGCTGCGGTGTGCAACGGCAACGACCACGGACCGAAATGGGGTGATCCGGGAGTGCCTCGACAGCATTGCCGAGTGCACTGGTGAGGCGGCGCAAACCCAGCCAGAGCCTGCGGTGGAGAAACCATGCGACACGGTTGCAAGCTCCTCGGTCGGCACTGTGGCCGCCGGCGTGAATATCTCGGTCGATGTGGGGCTGAAGCTGGGCGTTGAGCTCGACCTCGCACAAGGAGAGGTGGAATGCCCGCCGGAGGAAGCACCGAAGCCGGAGCCTGAACCGCCGGCGAAACCAGCACCGAAACCTGCTCCAGCACCGGCGCCAACGCCACCGCCACCGCCTGCACCTGCACCGACACCGACTAAGGATGGGGTTATCGCCCCACCGCCAGAACTGTCGCAGGTGCAAGAGCCGCCACCACCGCCGAAGAAGGCACAGCACGTCGATACAACGGCTGCTTCCGTAGGTGGCGCAGACGGGGCACAATCAGGCGCTCAGGGCGGGCAGGATCCGTGGGCAATGAAGAAAACGGGGGAGTGGTAACCAATGGATTACGAGTTGTTTGTGCTCCAGTTCCAACGTAGGACGCAAAAACGCATGGCTGATTTTGAGGCCATGATGCGCGAGCACCAGAACAAGATGGAACAAACTGCGAAGCACTACGCCAGAGCGCGCGAGACGATGGAACGGCCGAAGCCGGTCGCGCCGCGTGGGGATTACACCTTGGAACGCTCGCGTGTGTCTGCGGCGCGTCGCGCAAGAAGGGCGCAGGTGCATGCGGTGCTGCAAAGCCAGGCCCGGGGGACTCCGCCGGAGCAGCCCGGCGTGGGCGAAGAGGCCTAACCCGCGAGTGAGAACCCCGCGGAAGCGCGCCGCCCTAGAACAGGGAGAAACCGGCGTTGTCGCGGGCCAGCCCCGCGGCCTTGGCGAGCTTCTCGCCAGAAAGGGAGACCACGCCAGAGCCTTCGGCGTCGGCTTCCGCGTAGCCGGCGTAGGCCTTCTCGTCGTTTAGCACGTGCAGCAAGTAGCCCACGAGCAAGCCGCGCACGGTTTCCTGCAGTGCGCGGTCGGACTTGCCCAAGCCGAGGATGCGCTTGATCATGCCGTCTTCGGAGAAGGACTGCTGATCGCCCTTCTTCGGCGCGCGGTAGACCACATCGCCTGCCCAGTTGTAGGCAAGCTTTGCGGGGTTGCCCGGGTCGAACAAGGAATCGCCGTCCTCGCCGGGGCCGATGACCATGCCGGGGGCGAAGAGCGCACGGGCTGCTTCCACCGCGGACGGTGCGACGTTTGCCGGGTACACCGTCGCCACAGCCTTCACCTTCGGGTTGTCTACCGCCGCAAGCACTGCGGCGCCACCACCCATGCCGTGGCCGACGATGCCGAGTTTGCCTGGGGAGACAGAGATGTTGCCGTTGCCTAGTCGCACGCCGGCGAGGATCTGCAGGCTCGTCTCCAGGTCTGCAGCAAAGCCACGGTGATCTGGCCTAAACCCGGTTTCGGTGTTGGGTGCTGCGACTGCGATGCCCCAGCTGGCCAGGTGGCGCAGTGTGCCGTGGTAGTCGTCGATGTCTTTCGTCCAGTCGTGGCCGAACGCGACAGCGGGCAGGTTCTTGCCCTCGGCAGGGGTGTACACCTTGCCGGGCAGGCCCGTGTAGCCCAAGTCGCCTTCAAGGACGCGGTGGGGGCCACGCTTGGACAGGTCAGAGAGTTTCTTTAGCTTCGCAGACACGCCGACGATCCTACTGCATCCTTGTCTGGACTAGGGTGAGTCCATCGTTGCAGGCGGGGTTACTCAGGAGGCAGGATGCTCGGCGCGTTACAGCTCGCATTCGTCGATTCGGTGAACCTTCTGCTCATCGGGGTCATCGTTGCAGTAGGAATTGCGGTGCCACGGGGAAACGGCCGCTACGCCAAGACGACATCGTTGCTGATTGCCGGTGACTGGCTGGGGGTGGCGGGGCTTGCGCTGCTGATGCTTGTCATTTTCGACGGGTTGGGCTCCGCCGTTGAACGTTTTGTCAACGGCCCTGTCTTCGGTGTGCTGCTGATCGCAACGGGTTTGCTGACGGCGGTGCTTGCCATGCGTGGCGGTGACAACCAGGCGCTGACGCAGAAGATCATGCAGCACCTGAACACGCCCGGTCCGCTGACGGTGCTGACGGGTTTTGTCTTGGGGCTGGTGCAGTCCGCAACCTCGGGACCGTTTTTCGGCGGGCTTGCGTTGCTGTCCGCCTCGGGTATTGACGCGCAGGTGCGTTACGCGGCGATTCCGCTGTACGCCTCGGTGGCGTTGTCGCTGCCAACGCTGTGTGCGCTGCTGGTCGGGTTGGTGCGCGCTCGTTCTGAAAGTCTCGCAGGCAGGGGGTTTGCGTGGGCGCGCAGCCACCCGCAGCAGGTGACGGCAGCCGCGACGTGGGCTGTGGCAGTAATGCTGACTGTGCTGGGTGTCGTGCACCTGCTGTAGGTGGTGCACAATGGGGCGTATGTTTCCGCTCCGTACAACGATTGATTTAGGTGCGATTGCGCACAACACTCGCCGTCTGAAAGAGCAGGCAGGCGAGGCGAAACTCATGTGTGTGGTGAAGGCGGACGCCTATAACCATGGCGTCGAAAAGTGTGTTCCGGTGATGGATCGCAATGGCGCAGATGCGTTCGGCGTGGCCACGTTGGCTGAGGCTCGTCGTGTCCGTGAGGTCACACAGAAGCCTGTGCTCGCCTGGTTGTGGAGTATCCACGAGGAGTTACCGGAGGGCATCGATCTTGGCGCGCCGAGTGTTGCCCATTTGCAGTTGCTTATCGACGAACCCACGCACCGCACCGTCTACCTCATGGTGGATACGGGCATGCACCGCTCCGGTATCGACGAACCGGAGTGGGAAGCGGCGTTCAAGATGGCATTTGAGGCGGAGCAGGCCGGCAAGATTGAGGTTGCTGGTTTGATGACGCACCTGGCGTGCGCCGACAACCCGGTCGACCCCTACACGGATTTCCAGGCGGAGAACTTCCGCAAGGCGATCGAGGCGGCGCGTGCGGCCGGATTGCGTGTGGAGCGAAACCACATGGCGAACTCGCCAGCGACTTGGACGCGCAAAGATTTGCACTTTGACATGGTGCGCCCGGGCGTGAGCCTGTACGGGCTCGAACCAGTGGCGGGGCTTGACCACGACCTGAAACCGGCGATGACGTGGGTGGGCCAGGTCATCGCGGTTAAGCCGATGAAGCAGGGCGAAGCAACCAGTTACGCACGCACCTGGGAAGCGCCCGAGGACGGCTACACCGCAGTGATTCCGGCCGGTTACGCAGACGGCGTGCACCGTAGCTGGCAGGGTGCGTTGGAGATCGCCATCAATGGCCAGACCTACACCCAGGTTGGGCGTGTGAGCATGGACCAGATTGTGGTGTGGCTCGGCGCGAACGAACACAACGTCCAGGCAGGCGACGAGGCGGTCATCTTCGGCGCCGACGGTCGCAGCGCGACGGATCTGGCAAAGGCTGCCGGCACGATTAACTACGAGGTCGTCTGCGCGCCGGAGGGCCGAACGCTTCGCACCTATGTAGGGGAGGAGTAAGTGAAGGACACGTTTGCGTGTGAAGGAAAGCGGGTGTGTGAGGGGGTCGTCGATACGCAGCAGCTTGGTGAGGAGCTCGGCGCAGCACTTGAGGCGGGGGATCTAGTGATCCTGGATGGCCCGCTCGGCGCCGGCAAGACCACGTTCACACAAGGTATTGCGCGTGGCATGCAGGTGAAGGGGCGCGTGACCAGCCCGACGTTTGTCATCGCGCGCCAACACGCTTCCACTGTGGGTGGGCCTGCGTTGGTGCATGTGGATGCCTACCGTCTCGGCGACGATCCGCTGGGTGAGCTCGATGCGCTCGACCTGGATACCGAGTTGGAAGATGCCGTGGTGGTCGCAGAATGGGGCGGCGGTTTGATGGAGCAGTTGGGGGCGCGCCACATCTTGGTGCAGTTGGATCGGGAGACTCTCGCGGAGACTGAGGGCAGGATAGTTTCCTGGCGTGTCGTGGAGGGGATGTAGGCTTACACCCATGCTGAAAACGAGTAGCAAAGCCCGTGGTTGGATCATTCTCGCGGCGGTGCTGTGGTTGGTGATCCTGATCGGGATCATCTTCATCCCGCAGTCCCGCGGCTCGAACGCAGTGGATGAGGTGAAGCCGACGAACTCGCTGACGCGTGCGCTGGCGCAGACTCGTCCGGGCGGCGACATGGTTGCCGCGCAGCTCGTTGACCCGTCCAGGGTGTACGACGCAAACGAGTACATGGGGTACACCACGCTGTGCCCAGGCGAGCCGGAGGAGCTGGTGAAGGCGAAGAAGGAAGCCTTCGCGCTGACGGATGAGGATGTGGACCTCAACGGCGAGATGGGTTACGTGCTGCTGATCCCAGCGGAGGGTGAGACTGCCCTGATCGACCCGGTTGAGTTGAAGAAGGTCGACATCTGCACTGTTCCGCAGTCGGAGACTTTCCCGCTGAACACCGCAATGCCGTTCTACAACACGAAGGGCCAGTGGGCTCTGGGGATGGGCCAGTAATGCTGGTGCTCGCCCTCGACACGGCGACTACGGATTTGGTCGCAGGTGTCGTGGATACCGAGGCGGCGAAAACGCTTGCTGAGGCAACCGTTGCTACGCGTGCGCACAACGAGCAGCTTGTGCCGACAGTGCAGGTGCTTCTCGACGAAGCCTCGCTCACCTTCGCCGACCTCGACGCCATCGTTGTCGGTTGCGGGCCGGGCCCGTTTACCGGTTTGCGTGTCGGGATGGCCACCGCCTCTGCGCTTGGCCAGGCGCTTGGCATTCCGGTGCATGGGGTATGCACCCACGATGCGGTAGCGGTAGACCGCCAAGGCGATGTGCTTGTGGTGACCGACGCCCGCCGCCGCGAGGTGTACTGGGCCCGGTACAACGACGGTGCCCGTGTTGCAGGCCCCGAGGTATGTAAGCCGGCGGATCTGCCAGTGGAGCAGGTGGACGTGCTGAGCGTGCCCGACAACCTTGCAGAGCAGGTCACGGTCGTAGCAGGCACTATTGCGTACCATGCGCCGGCCCCGGCTGGGTTGGTTGCTGTGGCGGATCTGAGCGCCACCCCGGAGCCTCTCGTCCCGCTGTATTTGCGTCGGCCGGATGCGGTGCCACCGAAGCAAGCTCCGAAGTCGCCCGCGCTGCCGTGATGGAGTTCCGTGAACTGACAGTCGGCGATGCGGCCGCGGCGGCAGCGATAGAGGCTGTCCTGTTCGCCGGGGATAACCCGTGGTCGGAGGCAGCATTTCGTTCAGAGATTGCTGCGCCCCACACGTTTTACCTCGGTGCGTTTGAAGCAGACCGGATGCTTGGTTACGCGGGGCTTGCAATGCTGGGCCCGCGCGACGACCCAGAGTTTGAAATCCACACCATCGGGGTGGACCCCGAACAGCAGGGCCGCGGCCTGGGCCGGGCGTTGATGGACCAGATGATGCACACCGCTGACCTCATGGATGGTCCGGTCTATCTTGAGGTGCGGGTGGATAACGAGCCCGCGATCGCGCTGTATAAACGTTTCGAGTTTTTCACCGCCGGCGTGCGGAAGAACTACTATCAGGCCTCCGGCATGGACGCGTACACCATGACGCGCCCGCGCAAGAGCGAAAGGGTGTAAGCAATGATTGTCCTCGGTATCGAGTCCTCCTGCGACGAGACTGGCGTAGGCATCATCAACCTTCATGACGACGGCACGATGGAAATCCTTGCCGACGTCGTCGCGTCCTCGATGGAACAGCACGCCCGCTTTGGTGGTGTGGTGCCGGAGATCGCCTCCCGTGCACACTTGGAGGCGATGCCGCAGGTGATGGAAAAGGCGCTGGCGGACGCTGGTATTGAGAAGCCAGATGCCGTAGCAGCCACGATCGGGCCCGGTCTTGCAGGCGCACTGCTGGTTGGCGCTTCCGCCGCGAAGGCATACGCCGCCGCCTGGGGCGTGCCCTTTTACGGCGTGAACCACCTTGGCGGCCACGTCGCTGTGGCCAACCTCGAGGGGGAGAGTCTGCCGCACTCGATTGCGCTGCTGGTCTCCGGTGGGCACACGCAGCTGCTTGAAGTCGACGCGGTAGGCAAGCCGATGAAGGAACTCGGCACCACACTCGACGACGCTGCTGGTGAGGCCTACGACAAGGTGGCCCGGCTTCTGGGGTTGGGCTATCCGGGTGGTCCGGTCGTCGACAAGTTAGCTGCGCAGGGGGATCCGAATGCGGTGCGTTTCCCTCGTGCGCTGTCGCGTGCGGAGGATCTGCGCGGCGAACACCGTTACAACTTCTCGTTCTCTGGGCTGAAGACCGCGGTCGCGCGCCACGTTGAGGCCGCCGAGCGTGAGGGCCGCGTGATCTCGCTGGAGGACGTGTGCGCGTCCTTCCAGGAGGCAGTCTGCGACGTGCTTACCGCCAAGGCGATCATGGCCTGCGAGGACACCGGCGCGAACACCCTGCTGCTCGGCGGGGGTGTGGCGGCCAACAGTCGTCTTCGTGAACTCGCGCAGCAGCGTTGCGACGACCGCGGCATCGAACTGCGTGTGCCACGGTTCAAACTCTGCACCGACAACGGTGTGATGATCGCAGCGCTTGCGGGTCAGCTCATCCACGAAGGGGCCACGCCGTCTGATTTGGGTGTAGGCACGGACACGTCGCTCGAGGTAGAGGTTCCGCTCGTGTAATCGCTCGCCGAGCGAGGTCACCAGGGAGGGGCTACATTGAGCACCTGAACTGTATCCCGTGAAAGGAAATCCTCCGTGACCACCGAGCAATTTAGCCAAGAGCAGGCCGAACGCGAACGCTTCGGGCTGCTCGTCAACCCAGATCTGACGTACCGTCGCATCGTGTTCGATGAGGACTCTGCGCGCGAGATGCTCGGTGGCGGAACCGATGGAGTTGTGGAAGTGGCGTTTGACCGCGACGGCAACCGGTTCCACGCGATTTACCGGGTTGACGCTGGAATTGTCGGAGCGGAGCCGAACCCTGTTGCGTCCCTTGCGCGTAACACTGCAGAGACGGACACCCCGGAGTTTCTTACGGATCCCACCCGGTCGATCTGCGGGCCGGTGATCTTCGCGGCGCGCGGGGGCGGCAGCATCAGCGAAGGCACGGTCGAAGAGGTTGTCAACGCGATCCGTGCGGTGGAAAACTTCCGCAACGACAATCCCGAAGAGTTCGAGCTGTGGCGTAACGCGGTGAAAAACCGCTAAACGCCACCAGTGTTGTTGGCTGGCACTCTCATAGGTAGAGTGCTAAGGCAGGTTGTGTGAAGCACAGTTGTTCACCCGCGACGACGGCTGCGCCTCGTGAGACCTGAACTATTGAATCATTCACCAATGAAAGGTTTTTGATCATGGCAAACGTCAACATCAAGCCGCTGGAGGACAAGGTCCTCGTCCAGATCGCTGAGGCTGAAACCACCACCGCCTCCGGCCTGGTTATTCCGGATTCCGCGGCGGAAAAGCCGCAGGAAGCCGTCGTCATCGCTGTTGGCCCGGGTCGTCTCGACGACAACGGCAACCGCATCGCCGTGGATGTGAAGGAAGGCGACACGGTTATCTTCTCCAAGTACGGCGGCACCGAGCTGAAGTACGGCGGCGAGGAGTTCCTCCTGCTGTCCGCTCGTGACCTGCTGGCCGTCGTCGAGAAGTAAGTAAAACGCTATGGCAAAACTCATCGCATTTGATCAGGAAGCTCGCGAGGGCATCCAGCGCGGCGTGAACACGCTCGCCGACGCGGTGAAGGTCACCCTCGGTCCCCGTGGCCGCAACGTTGTGCTTGCAAAGTCCTGGGGCGGCCCGACCGTCACCAACGACGGCGTGACCATCGCCCGCGACATTGACCTTGAGGATCCGTTTGAGAACCTCGGTGCGCAGCTGGTGAAGTCCGTCGCAGTCAAGACCAACGACATTGCAGGTGACGGCACCACCACCGCAACGCTGCTCGCCCAGGCGCTCGTCGCCGAAGGGCTGCGCAACGTGGCTGCTGGTGCGAACCCGATCGAGCTGAATAAGGGCATCAAGGCGGCAGCCGACAAGGTCGTCGAGGAGCTCAAGGCTCGCGCGACCGACGTGAAGTCGTCCGCTGAGATCGCCAACGTGGCCACCGTGTCCTCTCGCGACCCTGAGGTTGGTGAGATGGTCGCAGGTGCCATGGAGAAGGTGGGCAAAGACGGTGTGCTTACCGTCGAGGAGTCTCAGTCCATTGATTCCTACGTGGATCTGACTGAGGGTATTTCCTTTGATAAGGGCTTCCTCTCCCCGTACTTCATGACCGATCCGGATGCCGGCCAGGCCGTGCTTGAGGACGCCCGCGTGCTGCTCGTACGCGGCAAGATCTCCTCTCTGCCGGATTTCCTCCCGCTGCTTGAGCAGGTTGCATCGGAGTCGGTGCCGCTGTTCGTCGTGGCCGAGGACATCGAAGGCGAGGCGCTGCAGGCTCTCGTTGTCAACGCGATCCGCAAGGTGATCAAGGTCGTTGCTGTGAAGTCGCCGTACTTCGGCGAGCGCCGCAAGGCGTTCATGGATGACCTTGCTGTTGTCACCGACGCGACCGTCATCGACCCAGAGGTTGGCATCAACCTCAAGGACGCCACCCTGGACCACCTTGGCTCCGCACGCCGCGTAACCACGACGAAGGACGACACGGTCATCGTCGACGGTGCCGGCACCGCAGAGGCAGTCGAGGAGCGCCGCGAGCAGATCCGCCGCGAGATCGAAACCACGGATTCCACCTGGGACAAGGAAAAGGCCGAGGAGCGCTTGGCCAAGCTTTCCGGTGGTGTCGCGGTGCTGCGCGTCGGTGCAGCGACCGAGACCGAACAAAACGAGCGCAAGCTCCGCGTCGAGGACGCCATCAACGCTGCCCGCGCGGCAGCAGAGGAAGGCATCATCGCCGGCGGCGGCTCCGCACTGGTGCAGATTGCCAAGCAGCTCGAGGAGTTTGCTGAAGGCTTCGAAGGCGAGCAGAAGACCGGTGTGCTGGCAGTGGCACGTGCACTGTCCAAGCCGGCATTCTGGATCGCTGACAACGCGGGCCTCGACGGCGCTGTCGTCGTGTCCAAGGTTGCCGAGATGAACAACGGCGAGGGCTTCAACGCCGCCACGCTCGAGTACGGCAACCTCATCGACCAGGGCATCATCGACCCGGTGAAGGTGACCCACAACGCTGTGGTCAACGCCGCATCCGTGGCTCGCATGGTGCTGACCACGGAGGTATCCGTGGTGACCAAGCCGGCCGAAGAAGGCGAGGAAGGTCACGCACACGCCCACTAGGGTGTCGTCGATACGCTAAAACAGTGCCCCACTTCGGTAGGGCACTGTTTTTCTTTTGGCGTGATTCTTCGGTCGTGCGCTTACTTGACGGCGGCGACGTACTTCACGCTGCCAAGGCCGCGGCGCAGGGCAGTGGAGCGCTCAGATTCACTCATGCCGCCCCAGATGCCATAGGGCTCGGCCACACGCAGGGCATGCTCGCGGCACTGGGTAAGCACCGGGCAGTTGAAGCAAATAGCCTTCGCTCGATTCTCACGCTGCGTGCGGGCGCGGCCCCGCTCACCCTCGGGGTGGTAGAAGATTTCCGAGGCTTCGCCTCGGCAGGCGCCGTGAAGCTGCCAATCCCAAAAGTCTGCATTGGGGCCGGGGAGTTGCTGTGGCAACGTCATGGTGTGAGATCTCCTTTGCCGTGGAAAACGCGATGTACACAACCAGCAGTGCAGTGTTCCGGCGGTGGGTGAACAGAGGGTTGCCGCGCGGTTACGGCACGGGTGTTTCTCGGACGTTCTTGTGAATAAAAGCGCAATTAGTAGGGAAAATGGCAAGAGTTAAAGGTTGGTGAATTCTTGAATACGCGTCGGTAACTCATATGGCGGGGGAATGGGTGTTTATAGTGTTTGCTTGTGATTGGCAATACCGGCGCGACAGCGGGTGACGAGGAAGATGAACTTGTCACCCTCGTTCCACGTGCCGCCGAAGGGGATGCGCGTGCTCTCCAGCGTGTGATTGCCATCGTCCATCCACGGGTGCTGCGCTACGCCAGGGCGCGCATTGGAGGCGGGCGCATGCCGACTGCGGAGGACGTCGCTCAGGAGATCTGCTTGGCGGTAGCGACGTCCATTGACCGCTACGTGGATACCGGGCGGCCGTTCATGGCGTTTGTGTACGGCATTGCGTTTAACAAGGTCGCCGATGCGCACCGCAGCCTGGTGCGTGACAAGACAACGCCTACTGAAGATGTCCCTGACCAGGAGGTTGTTGCGTTCACGCCGGAGGATGCAGCCGTTGTTGCAGACGGAAGTAACGAAGTTCGCGCATTACTCGATTCATTAAGTGATAAGGCTCGCGACATTGTGATTCTGAGAGTGTTTGTGGGCCTCTCGGCGGAAGAAACGGCAGAGGTAGTGGGCAGTACTCCAGGTGCGGTGCGTGTCGCGCAGCATAGGGCGCTGTCCAAGTTGCGTGAGCAGTTGGAAGGAGACCATTCAGGCCATGACGCGTGATTTTGGTGGCGGCGACTTTGGAGAAGAGTACGTTCGCGACGATGCGTTTCTTGATGCGCTTTCGAGTGGTGTAGACCCCAGTGACGGCAGTGACCCACTGGCTGCGGCGCTGCTTGGACTAAAGCAGGACGTCGATCGCCCGATGCCAGCGGCTCCCACGGTGATCCCGGTTGCGCCGGTTGCATCGCTTGACGACGTCCGCGCGCGCCGCCGGACCGCCAACCCATGGGTCGCAGGTGTGGTTGGTGCTGCAGCTGCGTCTGTGGCTATCGTCGGCACTGGCGCTGCGGTGTATGGCACGCAGAGCTCCGCGAACGAAACCACGATGGTGGAGTTGGCAACCACGCTCGACGAGCTGGAGGCAGCGAACCAAAGCGGGGATATGGAGGCCGCCCGAAGCCTGCTTGAGCAGGCTAGGGGGCTTATGGCAGGTATCAAGATGCGTGAGGCGCGTAACGGTGAAGACGTAGTGCAACCAGCGCCACGCACGGTTACTGAAACCACGACTGTGGTGGAGGTCCATGAAGTTGAAGTTCCGCCGAGCGTGCAGCAGCCTGCGCCGGCGCCGGAGCAGAACCCTGCGCCTGCTCCGGAGAATGCGCAGCCGCCGGCTGGGGCACCGGCGCCGGGGTCGGATGCCGTGGCGCCTTCGAACGGGAGCTTGCCGCCGCGCCAGCCGCAGGAGCAACCGCGACCGACGGTGGTGGAGCCGTCCGATTCGCGCGAGCAAACTCCGATCCCAGGAGATCAGCCGCCAGCACGGCCGACGGTCCGCGATAATGTCCCGTCGAACCCAGTTGATTCTGCATCGCGGTACGCAGCAACGCCCGCGCCGGTAGTGCCGGGCGGGGCGGGCTCGTCGGAAAATTTCTAGCTAGCGTGCCTCGAGACCATCGAGGTAGCCCATCGCGTAATCCCACGGAACGTACGCAGTGACGTTCGGTTGCGCGCTGGGCTCATGCACCGGGGGAAGTTCCCCGTTGAGGGTGGCGATCATGTTTTGCTCCATGATCTCCCAGTCGTAGTAGTGCATTTGGTCGCAGTCCTCGCACAGGAAATGGATGCCCAAAATTCCGCGCGGCTTTAACATGCGTTGTGCGTCGCGTACGTGTGCAAGGTCCTGGATGACGGCGACGCGCTCCTCAGGGGAGAGGGGCTCCACGATCTCATCGTCTTCGATGAACGACGCCGGATCGTTTGGGTCGTCCGCGAACGGGTCCAGCGGCATCATGTCGTCGTAATTCACGGTGCCCAGCCTATTAAGTGGCCGCTTGCTAGGCCAATCAGGGCGTCATCCCCGCATAGCCCCAGAGCTTGTGCGACGTTATATCATTGCTGAAAACAATCGCGCGGGAGAGGAGAACATGTCGATGTCTGAGACACGAGTATGGACGGGTGGCGACGATCCGAACAAGGTGGCGCTGAGGGGGCTGACGTTTGATGACGTGCTGCTGCTTCCGGCGGAGTCCCACATTGTTCCATCTGAGGTGAGCACCGAAGCCCAGTTCACCCGCAATATCCGTCTCGGCATGCCGATTATTTCGGCGGCGATGGACACAGTGACCGAATCCCGTATGGCGATCGCGATGGCGCGCCAGGGCGGTATCGGTGTGCTGCACCGTAACTTGAGCGCTCAGGACCAGGCGGAGCACGTCGATGTGGTCAAGCGCTCGGAATCCGGCATGGTGACTAACCCGGTTACCGCCGCCCCCGATATGACCATCGCCGACGTCGATGCGCTGTGCGCCCGTTTCCGCATCTCGGGCCTTCCTGTAGTTGACGGTTCTGACCGTCTTGTTGGCATCATTACCAACCGCGACATGCGCTTCGAGCCGGATGCTCAGCGCAAGGTTGCAGAGGTCATGACCCCGATGCCGCTGGTTGTAGCGCAGGAGGGTGTGGACAAGAAGGAAGCGCTCGATCTGCTATCCGCCAACAAGGTGGAGAAACTTCCGATTGTGACCTCCGAAGGCAAGCTTGCCGGTCTGATCACGGTGAAGGACTTTGTCAAGAGTGAGCAGTACCCGAACGCCTCGAAGGATGAGAACGGCCGTCTACTTGTCGCTGCTGGCGTCGGTACCGGTGAGGACGCATTTGAGCGCGCTGGTCTGCTCGTTGAGGCGGGCGTAGACGCGCTCGTTGTTGACTCCGCGCACGCACACAACAACCGTGTACTTGAGATGGTCTCTCGTGTGAAGAAGGAATTCGGCGACCGCGTCGACGTTGTCGGTGGCAACTTGGCTACCCGTAGCGCTGCGAAGGCCATGATCGACGCTGGCGCAGACGCCATCAAGGTCGGTATCGGTCCGGGCTCTATCTGCACCACCCGCGTGGTTGCAGGTGTTGGTGCACCGCAGATTACCTCCATCCTCGAGGCGGCCGTGCCGGCGAAGGCTGCAGGTGTGCCGATCATTGCCGACGGTGGCATGCAGTTCTCTGGCGACGTGGCTAAGGCATTGGCTGCCGGCGCATCCACCGTCATGCTCGGCTCCATGTTGGCGGGCACGGCGGAAGCGCCAGGCGACATTGTTGTTGTCGGCGGCAAGCAGTACAAGCGTTACCGCGGCATGGGCTCCATGGGTGCAATGCAGGGCCGTGGACTGACTGGTGAGAAGCGTTCCTTCTCCAAGGACCGTTACTTCCAGGCGGATGTGGCAAGCGAGGACAAGCTCGTGCCGGAAGGCATTGAGGGGCGCGTGCCGTTCCGCGGTGACCTGGATTCCATCACCCACCAGATCGTTGGCGGTCTGCGCGCCGCGATGGGCTACACAGGCGCATCCACTATCGAGGAGCTGCAGACCAAGCAGTTCGTCCAGATCACCACCGCGGGCCTGCGTGAGTCCCACCCGCACGACATCACGCAGACCGTCGAGGCACCGAACTACCGCCAGTAGGAGAACCAGCACAACATGCGTGACTACGTGGAAATCGGCATTGGGCGCGAAGCCCGCAAGGCTTACGGCTTGAGTGATTTGTCGATCGTTCCGAAACGACGCACCCGCTCCTCGCAGGATGTGGACACCTCCTGGCATATTGATGCCTACACGTTCGATATCCCGCTTGCGTCCCATCCGACGGACGCGTTGGCAAGCCCTGAGTTTGTTATCGAGATGGGCAAGCAGGGTGGCCTCGGTGTGATTGACGCGGAAGGCCTGTGGGGCCGACACGCTGATCTGGAGGCTGCGGTGAAGAAGGTGGTGGACTCATGCGAGGACCCCTTTAACGTCGATACGGCTGAGAAGTACCAGGAGTTTGTCGAGGCAGGTGAGCGTGCCGTGCGCACCTTGCAGGAGTTGCACGCCGCAGAACTTGATCACGACTTGCTTTCGGAACGTATCGCCCAGGTGCGTGACTCTGGCGTGACTGTTGCGGTGCGCGTGAGCCCGCAGAACGTGCGCGAATTGGCGCCTGTAGTTATCGCCGCAGGTGCAGAAATCCTCTTCATTCAGGGGTCGATCGTGTCTGCAGAGCACGTGCAAAAAGGTGGGGAACCGTTGAACTTGAAAGAGTTCGTCGGTTCGCTCGACGTGCCGGTCATTGCCGGTGGTGTGTATGACTACACGACCGCGACCCACCTGATGCGCGCTGGCGTTGCTGGTGTCATTGTCGGTTCGGGCGATGCCGACACGGTGGTGAATGTCCCGATGGCTACCGCTATCGCAGATGTCGCGGCAGCACGTCGGGATTACCTCGATGAGACTGGTGGACGTTATGTCCACATTCTTGCGGATACCACTATTTGGGGGGCAGGCGAGATTGCTGCAGCCATCGCTTGTGGTGCAGATGCCGTTATGCTTGGCAACCCATTAACGAAGGCAACTGAGGCCGCTGCCGGTGGCGTGTATTGGGAAGCTCAGACTGCTCACCCACGTTTTCCGCGAGGTAGCGTGCGGAAGGAACCTGACTTCACTTCTTCGACGCCACTGGAGGTCGTGCTCTTCGGTCCATCGAGCGATCCGTGGGGTGCGAAGAATCTCATTGGTGGACTGAAAAGAATTATGGCGAAATGTGGCTATACTGGGATCAAAGCTTTCCAGAAAGCCGATTTGGCAATCCGTAACTAAGAACTGGATGAAATCGACCTATGTCTAGCCGTGTAACGATTCTTCGCGACGCCCCTGAGGGCCCATTCCACGAAGTTGATGTGAACGACATCTTCTTTTCGGTGACTGACGCCAAAGGTGTGATGACGCATGTGAACGATGTGTTCATCAAGTACGCGCAGTACTCCGCCGAAGAGATGATCGGTAAGCCGCACAACCTCATCCGTCATGAGGAGATGCCTGGTGCGGCGTTCAAACTCATGTGGGACACCATCGAGGAGGGCCGTCCTTTCGCCGCGTATGTGCGTAATAAGGCGAAGAGCGGCTCCGCGTACGACGTGTTTGCCACTGTTACGCCGCTGCCAAACGGCGGTTACCTCTCGGTGCGTACCCGTCCGATGACGGAGAACTTCGAAGCAGCCGCTGGTATTTACCAAGAAGCAAACATCGTTGAGCACGAGGCGAAGGCCAACGGTGTTGGCCGCCGCGAGCGTGCAGTGATGGGCGCGGAGAAGGTTACGGAGCTGCTGCCGGACTACGACGCATTCCTGCGCGAAGTCCTTCCTGCTGAGGTCCAGGCACGTGAGGATGCAGGCTTTACGCTTCCGGAAGGCTCCGGCGACATCTACGATGCTGCTGTGACGCTCTACCGTGAACTCGACGAGTTCATGACGGTGCAGACCGCCATTAAGGACGCTGCTGAGGAGCTGCGCAAGGCCAGTGCGACGCTGGTCGAGGAAAACGCAGTGACCAACAACGTGAAGGCCGAGATGGAAAACGTGGTCACCGAGGGTGCATCGCGTACGCTGCTGCTCGCACCGCTGCAGGTGTGGGCGACGATGCGTGGCATTATCGACGAGAACGCGAGGACCCTCGAGGAGACCGCTCAGGAGCTCTACGCCAAGACGTCCAACGCACGTATGGCGATTGCTCTGGCTCGTCTGCACACCGCACAGACCGCACAGTTCTCCACGGAGGCTAACGTGCAGGAGTCGATGCAGCTTCTCGTCGACGCACTCGAGGCTGACGTCAAGCACATGGATGACGCCGTGTTCTTGCACTCGTCGTTCCGTCGCCGCGTGGAGCTGAAGGTTAACTCCATCACGGAGCTGACCAAGATTCCGCTCGAGATGATTCGTCGTTGGTCTGAGAACACCAACGACATGGGCGAAGAGGTCGCACCGCTGGTGGAGCAGGTGAACAAGGCAATGGCTGCTGCTGATGCCTCGATTAACCAGCTGCACCGCTCAGCTGAGCGCCTCGCACAGGCACCTTCGACGGAGAAGGTGCGCGAGGCTCTGGACAGTCTCAGCGCTGCGGTCCGTTAAACCTGACGTCGGAGTCGCTTGCCGGCGAGTGTCTGGTTGACGGAAGCACCGATAACCAAGGCAATCGCCGCAAGCTTCAGCGGGGAGGGGCCCTGGCTGAGCACAAGCCATCCGACGAGTGCTGCAAATGCAGGCTCGAACGAGATGAGGATGGAAAATACCTGGGGGCGGAGTCGTCGCATAGCAATCAGTTCCAGTGATGTTGGGAGC
Source organism: Corynebacterium sp. HMSC034E11 (assembly GCF_001835905.1). Lineage (NCBI taxonomy): Bacteria > Bacillati > Actinomycetota > Actinomycetes > Mycobacteriales > Corynebacteriaceae > Corynebacterium > Corynebacterium sp. HMSC034E11. The sequence continues at coordinate 136,914 of NZ_KV826415.1, read as the reverse complement.
AGCGACGCCAAGATTGCGGTACCAATTGCGAGGAGCAGCAGATTGGTATCGGAAACGATAACGAGTGCGCCTTCGAAACCGAAGGGCAACGTCACCAAGCCACCAACTGCAAGGGCAACCGCGAGCCCACCTTGGCCGGCGATGAGGCGGCCAGTGCGCTTGTTGGCAAGGATGTACACCGCCCAGGCAGCGCCTGCGATCAGGATGTAGAACACGCCGAGGCGGTCGAGCGGCTCACCGGAGAGCGAATCAACGCCAAGCAGCGCCATACCTGTAAGCGCAAGCCCGACGGAGATGCCGTCGCGTACCGAACGGGACAACACCGCGGCGAGCAGCAGCGGGCCGAGGAATTGGATGGTTACCGCGGATGCGAGTGGCACAGTTGCAATACCGGCGTAGTAGAAGCCGTTCATGCAGCCTAACGACACTCCGAGCACGATCGCTGCACCCCATTGTTCGGGGGTCCAGCGCCAAAACGCTGGCCGTGAGATTGCAAGCAGGATGACGGAGGCGATGAGTAGTCGGAATGAACTCGTCGCCCAGGTTCCGGCATGGGGGAAAAGCTGCGTGGCAAGAGCTGCGCCAAGCTGCAGAAACAGGCAGGACCCAAGGATGCACAACACGGCGGTGCGGTCGGCATTGGGTTCAACCGGGGAGGGGGCACGCAATGTCATGCAGATCATTCTGGGGCGAAACGTCGAAGAATGGACAATATATTCGGATTTATATGCCATCAGCTAGTATTTGGGCCGTGACTACCGCTCAGAAACGCCCTGTTCTTGTCGTTGATTTTGGTGCGCAATACGCGCAGTTGATCGCCCGCCGTGTGCGCGAGGCGCATGTGTTCTCGGAGGTTGTGCCGTCGACTATTACGGCTGCGGAGGTTCGTGAGAAGAACCCGCAGGCTTTGGTGCTCTCCGGTGGGCCGTCGTCGGTGTACGCGGAGGGTGCCCCGCAGCTCGATCCGGAGATCTTTGAGCTGGGGCTGCCGATCTTTGGTATTTGCTATGGCTTCCAGGTGATGACGCAGGCGCTCGGCGGCAAGGTCGAGGAGACCGGTGCCCGCGAGTACGGCCGCACGGCGATGGCTGTCAAGGGTGGCGTGCTGCACGCTGGCCTGGATGAGCACCCGGTGTGGATGTCCCACGGCGATTCTGTGACGCAGGCGCCGGAGGGCTTTGAGGTCACTGCCTCGACCCCGGGTGCGCCGGTTGCTGCGTTTGAGAACGCGGAGCGCAAGTTTGCTGGTGTGCAGTACCACCCGGAGGTGATGCACTCGCCGCACGGCCAGGAGGTGCTGACCCGCTTCCTCACGGAGATTGCTGGTCTGGAGCAGAACTGGACGGCGTCGAATATTGCGCAGCAGCTTATCGACGATGTCCGTAACCAAGTCGGCGACGGCTACGCCATTTGTGCTCTGTCTGGCGGCGTGGATTCTGCCGTGGCGGCAGCGCTTGTGCAGCGCGCTATTGGTGACCGTTTGACTTGTGTGTTCGTGGATCACGGTCTGCTGCGCCAGGGTGAGCGCGAGCAGGTGGAGAAGGACTTCGTGGCGGCCACCGGCGCGAAGCTGGTCACTGTGGATGAGCGCAAGGCCTTCCTGGACAAGCTCGCCGGTGTGACCGAGCCGGAGGCCAAGCGTAAGGCGATCGGTGCGGAGTTCATCCGTTCCTTCGAGCGCGCCGTGGCTGATGTGCTGTCGGATCACAAGGTGGACTACCTGGTGCAGGGCACCTTGTACCCGGATGTTGTGGAGTCGGGCGGCGGCACCGGTACTGCGAACATCAAGAGCCACCACAACGTGGGCGGCCTGCCGGACGACGTGGAGTTCGAACTCGTCGAGCCACTGCGTCTGCTGTTTAAGGACGAGGTGCGCGCGGTTGGCCGCGAGCTTGGCCTGCCTGAGGTGATTGTGAACCGCCAGCCGTTCCCGGGTCCGGGCCTGGGTATCCGCATCATCGGTGAGGTCACCGAGGAGCGCCTGGAAACTCTGCGCGCTGCTGATGCGATTGCTCGCGAGGAGCTGACCAAGGCTGGCCTGGATGACCAGATCTGGCAGTGCCCGGTCGTGCTGTTGGCCGATGTGCGCTCGGTTGGTGTGCAGGGCGACGGCCGCACCTACGGCCACCCGATCGTGCTTCGCCCAGTCGCATCCGAGGACGCGATGACCGCGGACTGGGTGCGCATCCCGTACGAGACGCTTGAGGTAATTTCTACCCGCATCACCAACGAGGTGGCCGACGTCAACCGCGTGGTGCTGGACGTAACATCCAAGCCGCCGGCCACCATCGAGTGGGAGTAAGTCAGTTTCCTTCGCCCGCATCCTCGCGGGCGTAGTACGCGGACACGGATCCGACGCGCTGCGACACGTTAATGGTGAGTAGCGCGCTGTCTGTGTCCGCGTTTTGCCGTTCTTCGGGGCATGCGGCTTCGCCGATGTTCACCTTGCAGTTGATGTCGACGGGGACGTTTTCCGGCAGGATGATATCGGTGCTGCCGGTGTTGTTCGCAATGTTGACCGTTTTCGGCTCGCTCAGTGGCTCGAGCTCGGTGAAGTCGATGTAGGACTCGCCGATGAAGCCGCTGGTACCCATTTGGTCTGGTAGCTCGTCAACGTCATACACGGTGATGTGCGCGCTGCCGAAGCGGCTGTAATTGCCAAGCCGCACTTCGCTGGTGATCCCCAGCGCAAACACCGTTGCCGTTGTCAGCACCAGTGTGACGGGGATCCACAGCCAGTAGCGCTTCTTTGGTTGCGCACGCTCCGGAGCCGGCTCGACAGGGTCCGGCAAGTGCCACAGCTCAGGTGCCGCGCCGAGCGGGTCCCATGCCGGTGGTTTCTGCCCGGGGTGTTCGTAGCCGTCCGGCACGGTCAGGTGGGAGGTGTCCACAACAGGGCCTTTGCTTGTCTGCGACTCTACGCCCACCACGAGTCCCTCCGGGGCCTCTGGCTGGCGCTGGTAGGCGAGGTACCAACCAAGTGCGAACAGCGCGAAGGTGACCAAAACCCCGCGCAGGTCGCTGGCAACGGCGACTGAGGGGAAGAAGATGACAAGGCCGAGGAGCAGCAGCCAGCCGGTGTCGCGCTCTTTCTTTTCTACCTTGGTCAGCTGCTCTTTCGGGGTGGCGATCGAACTTGCTGGGGTGCGGGTCAGCCCGAAGCGGGGCATGTTGATCCAGCACAACAGGTAAAGGAACAGGCCACCGCCGAAGGCGATTGACAATACGACGAACAGGACGCGGATGAGCGTTGGGTCAATTTGGTAGCGGGCACCGATGCCTTCGCAGACACCACCGACGACGGCCTTGCCGCCCTGGTCTTGCGGGATGCGGGGCGGGCGGGTCTCCCACATGCGCTTCAGCGTGTTGGTTTCCATGGCTTCTATTGTTGCGAGGCAACGCCAAGCGCGGTATCGGGAACGACCCTGATTTTTCATCTCAGGGTTTACCCCGATGCGCCTGAGGGGGTTGCCGTGCAACGATGGGGGACATGTCTGCGTTGTATCCCCGGCTGACCCGTGACCGTTCCCGCCGCGTCATTGCCGGCGTGGCGTCCGGGGCGGCTGACCTGCTCGGGGTGGACGTGAAGTGGGTGCGTCTGTTTTTGGTTGCGGCGAGTTTCGCTGGTGGCTTCGGCGTGCTGCTGTACGCAGGTCTGTGGGTGTTTACCCCGGTTGCTGAAAGTGCTGCGCCGCGGCAGCGCCCGAGTGCGCTCGACATCTTCCTGGTGCTTGCAGGTTTCGCTGGTGCGTTGACGTCGCTGCAGATTTCCTCCGGCGCGGGGGCCACGGTGGTGTTCATCATCGGCGTGCTCATCGTCGGTGCGGTCATTGCGTTGCAGGCGTACGACCGCGGTACGGATTCGTGGGGCAACATCGCCGCGTTGACCTTAGGCGCGCTGTTGATTATGAGCGGGGTGCTCGCTGTGGCACTCCTCGGGGAGAGCGCCGGGGTCGCCGGTGTGGTTGTTTCCGTGCTGGTGACGGTGCTTGGTGTCGGGGTGCTTGTGGTGCCGCTGATTGCCAAGTTGGCCAACTCGCTTGTCGCGGAGCGTGAGGCGAAAGCGGTGGCGGATCAGCGCGCGGAGATCGCCTCGCGCCTGCACGATTCGGTGCTGCAGACCCTGGCGTTGATCCAGCGCCAGGCGGATGATCCGGACGAGGTGGTGCGCCTTGCCCGTGGTCAGGAGCGCGAACTTCGGGCATGGCTTTTCGACGACACCGTGTCCAACCACACCACCACCTTCGCCGCGTTGCAGAAAGCCGCGGGCGAGGTGGAGGACGCCTATGGGGTCGTGATTCAACCGGTCACGGTGGGAGACGACTTTCCTTTCGACGAGCGCACCGAAGCGGTCGTGCTCGCCGCCCGGGAGGCGATGGTCAACGCCGCCAAGCATGCGGGGGTGGACACGATCGACGTCTACGCCGAGCACCTCGCGGGCAGGCTCGAGGTGTTCGTGCGCGACCGGGGTGCCGGCTTCGACCCGGATGCGGTGCCGGCGGATCGGCACGGGCTGCGCGATTCCATCGTGGGCCGGGTGGAGCGAGTTGGGGGAGAGGTTAACGTGGTGTCGTCGATAGGCAATGGCTCCGAGATCGAACTAGCGTTGGACCTATGACGCGCGTGTTTCTCGTAGATGATCACTCGGTGTTTCGGGCCGGAGTGAAGGCCGAACTGGCTGCCGCAGGCGATGGCCAGCTAGACGTCGTCGGGGAGGCAGGCACGGTTGCGGAGGCGGTGCGCGGGATCGAAAAGGAGCGCCCGGATGTGGTGTTGCTGGACGTGCACATGCCCGACGGCGGCGGGTTGGCTGTGCTCAAGCGCGCGCCGGGACCTTCGTATTTGGCGCTGAGCGTCTCCGACGCTGCCGAGGATGTCATCGCGCTGATCCGTGCAGGGGCACGCGGATACGTGACCAAGAACATCGCAGGTGAGGAGCTTGCGGAGGCGATTGAGCGGGTGCGCGGCGGAGACGCATACTTCTCGCCGCGGCTTGCCGGGTTTGTGCTCGACGCGTTTGCCTCTGGTCCGGTTGTGGAGGAGGACGACCCGGCGGTGGATTCGCTGACCCGGCGTGAACTTGAGGTGTTGCGGCTGCTTGCGCGCGGTTACACCTACAAGGAGATCGCCGAGCGGCTGTTCATTTCGGTGAAGACGGTGGAGACGCACGCCTCCAACATTTTGCGCAAGACGCAGACGTCGAACCGCCACCAGTTGACCCGGTGGGCGGTTGCGCGCGACTTAGGGTAGCGCTCCAGGAAATTTGGCAATCAACTAATTGTGGCTGCCTTTTCTTCATCCGGCCACACCGTCACTGCTTTGTATGTGTAGTAGACACACGCTACGAAGACAACAATATTTCCAAAGATGAGCCACTGCGGTGCATCGTTCGGCAGAACTATCTGGAGAACAGCACTCACTAAACAAAGCATGGCAATGTTCGTACTCAACGCAATGATCAGCATTCTGCGTCCAAGGCTCATTTCGTTCCTTACTGTTCGTGGTACTTATATTTATCCGCACTGATCAGCAGCGGTTACGATAGAACCAGATGCGGTTGCCATGGTAGCTGCAGCCATCATAGGGCCAATAGGACCTGTGAGCGGCGCAGTGGCGACTCCGACTGCAGATGCTGTAGTCCCTCCGATCCCTACGAGGATGGCCCCCACACACCCAGCAGTAGACCGAGGTTGAATGAGGGCGGCATCGACTAACTCTGGATCAACGTTCGTTGAATACTTTGCAGTGATCTGGTCACCTTCAACCGAGTATTCGATGTTTACTTTCTCTCCAGTAGTGAGAGTCTTTGAAGTGGGCAGAGCTTCTTCTTCGCCCTTCGGGCTTTCTACAAATACTGTGTCCGCTTCTTTGCGAACGTTACCGTTTACTACTTCAGCGGAATATCCGCTCTCATCAGCGTCATTGATTACGAGAAGCGCTTGTCGCTCCTCTTGTGCCTTAGCAATCCTTTCCTCAAGGACATCATTTCCCGCCCCGGTGCTAGTTGGCTGCTGAACCTCGTTCTGAGAAATCTCTGCGGACGTAGCGACTGGCATTGGTACGAGCACAGAAGCTAGAGCGATAGAAGTAGCAAGCTTAGTTCCAAACTTCAAGGAAAAACCTCTTTCTGAATTCTCGAAAACGAATGAATGTAGGTAGACGATAACACGTTCGCTTAATCTAGTGCCGGCCTAGAACAGGCCTAGAGCACGCCCGCCTGGGTGAGCAGCGACAGGGCGGTCTTGTCGGTTTCTTGCAGCATGAGCGGGTTCGTGCCCGGCATCGGCGAGATCGTCGTGTCCGCCCACTGCTTACCGGTGGGGATGCCCACGATGTGCAGGCGGGGATCCAGGGCGCCGCCGGGGTGGACGGCGCGGCGGGTGTCCGCGTCGGTTTCGGGTGAGGCGGTATGGGCGAAGGGGCGGACGCGGTTGGCGTCGACAAGCGAGCGCACCAGCGGGTCCTTGGTGTTGCGGATGTCCGGGCCAGGCAGGAACGCGTCGGCGAGTGCCGTCGCGGTGGTGGTGCGCCCGTGGCTTGCGGCGGTGAATGCGCCTTCTTGCGTATCGACGACCGGCTGCGGGCCCAGGAACGTCACCAGGCCGGCGTCGGCAAGTGCAAGCAGTTCGCGGGTGCGGAACAGCGGCGGGCCGGAGCCGACCATCTGACCGAACGCCATGTACTGCGAGCGGGCCACCTCCTGGGCACCCTTGCCGTTTTCGGTGGCGATGGCGCTGGGTTTGCGGCCGGCTGAAATCGCCCACAGCCCGGCCTTGAGTGGGGAGTCCCAGGCGGCGACAGCCTCGGCGATGTCGCCCGCCATGGAGTCGGTAACGACCTGCTGGAGTTCGTCCAGGCTGAGGTCTTCGGTGCCGGCGAGTGGGTCGACCCAGGCGGCCATGTCGAACGGCTCGGTGCTCGTGCCCTCGAGTGCCTGAGTCAGCGCGCGGGCGACCGGCAGGATGTCCTCGGGGGAGGCGTGGACGGCCAGGTCGGTGTCGTCGATACGCGTGATGATCTCCTCGAGCGGCACCTTCAGCGCCTCGGGGTGCACGCGCGCGAGGGTGCGGTAGTACTCGGCGAAGGCATCGCGGGCGAGCGCTGGCCACAGGGTGCGGCCGAACGACAAAGTGCCGCTGCCGGGCTCGGCAGGGTTGGCATCGATAGCGGCGCGCAGGCGTGACAGATCGGCCTTTGGCGGCAGCGAGTTGTACTCGGACTTGGGCAGGTAGGGGTAGCCGCGGCCAGAGGTAACGATGAAGTGGGGTTCCTCGCCGGTGGCGTCGTAACGCAAACCGGAGCGGGCCGTGTCGTCTTCGAAGAAGCGGCCGCCGCGGTTGATGGTGGTCAGCGCCATGAGGTCGAAAAAGCCCATGCCCATGCCACGCACGAGCAGGCGCTCGCCCTCGCCGATGCGGTCCACGTCCTGCTCAACCGGGTTGCCGGGCGGGATGTAGGTCAGGCCAGATTTGGCAAAGGCCTGCTGTGCCGGGGTCGGGGCGGGCAACACCCAGCCGGAGGCGACCACGGTGGCGTCGGCGTGGATCAACGTGCCATCTGCAAGCAAGATCGCGTCGCGGCCTCCGTCGCTGTACAGCGACATCGCGCGGAACTGGTGCTCAACCACGGTGACGGAGTCCGGCAGCTCGGCCAGCGCAACCTGCCACACCCAGCGCAAGTACTCGCCATACAACGCGCGCGACGGATTAGATTCAGGCCGCGTCACACGGATTTCAGCGTCGAAGGTGCTGGGGACGGCCGGCGGGTGGTCGCTGATAAGCGGATGCGCGAATTCGCCGCGAAGCGCCTGGATCCACTCAAACATGGTGGGGCCTTCGAGCACAGGTGCGGTGACGGTCGCGCCGGGCTCGGTGAACAGGGTCACCGCGCCAGCCAGGGTGTTCATGCACAGTGTGCGGGTTTGTTCGGTGTCCCAGATGCGGCCGGCGCCGAGCTGGGCGTCGTCGATGATGTGCAACGTCAGTGGTGTGGCGCCACGGTCGTTGAGGAAGGCTGCGATGCGCTCGGTGATGGAGATGCCTCGCGGTCCTGCTCCGACGATGGCGATGTCTGCTCCCACAGCGATGTACCTCCACGATTTCGATGAATCTTTATAACGTGTATAGACTGCGCAGTCTATTAAGAAAGAACCGAATTGTCTAAAAGTGGTATGGTGCCGAAAACCACAAGGGAAAAGAGGACGATAACGTGCCGAAGAAAACGGTTGCGGCCCCAGTTGTACTTGTAGGTGCAGTTGCCCTGCTGAGCGGCTGCACCGCAGGGGGTGGCGCTGAATCTCACGCAGAGGGTGACAATGTGCTCACCTATCTGGAATCCAACTGGTTTAACAGCCTCTACCCGCCGGCTGCCGGGTTTTACCCCAACGGCGGTGTGGTCAATCAGTTAACAGACAGGTTGCTCTACCAAGACCCTGAAACGCTCGAACTCCAGCCGTGGATTGCCACCGACCTGCCGGAGATCAACGAGGACGCCACCGTGTTCACCTTCGATATCCGCACGGATGTGACCTACTCCGACGGCACACCGATGACCGCGCAGAACATCGTGGACAACTTCGACCTCTACGGCCAGGGCGACAAGGATCGCCTGCTCAACGTCTCGGAGCAGATCTCCAACTACGACTACGGCGAAGTTGTCGACGAGGACACGGTTCGCTTCCACTTCACCGCACCTTCTCCGGGCTTCGCGCAGGCTACGTCCTCGTACAACGCGGGCCTGCTGGCGGATTCCTCCCTGCAGCTGCGCAACGAGGACTTCGGCCCAGGCGGGGCGGCGAATGTGATCGGTTCGGGCCCCTTTGTCGTCGATAGTGAAACGCTGGGTACTGACCTTGTGCTGAAAACGCGCGAGGATTACGACTGGGCGCCACCGTCGCTCGAGCACCAAGGACCTGCGCGTATCGACGGCATCCACTACACCCTGGCCGCCGAAGAAGCCGTCCGCTCCGGCGCACTGCTGTCCGGCCAGGCGGATATCGCACGCACGATCTCCCCGCCGGTGGAGCGGCACCTGAAAGACCAGGGCGTGCAGATTGTCGCTGCCGCAGCCAACGGTATGAACAATCAGTTTGCCTTCCGCTTCAACCACCCGTTGCTGCAGGACATCCGCGTACGGCAGGCGATTATCCACGGCATCAACCGTGAAGAGATCGTCCGCATTCTGCTGTCGGATTCCTACCCGCTGGCCACCGCGCCGATGACCTCGAGTGCCCTTGGCTACGCGGAGCAGCCCGGCGCGTACACGTTCGATCCGGATCGTGCGCGTGCGCTTCTCGACGACGCCGGCTGGACCCCCGGCCCCGACGGCATCCGCGTGAAAGACGGGCAGCGGTTGAGCCTGTCGGTCAACCACGCGCTGCCGCAGCCGCGCTCGAAGGAGATTGTCACGATGGTGCAGTCGGACCTGCGTGACCTGGGCATTGAGTTGAACATGGTGGCCGGTGATCGTGCCACGCAAAACGCAGCGCAGAAGGACATCAATCGTGTGCAGTTGATGCACACGATGGTGGGGCGTGCGGATTATGACGTGATTGAGTCGCACTTGTCGGTGAACCGCCGCGACTCGCTGCTGAACAACGCAGGAGATGGCACCCCAGTGGATGCCAAGCTCGAGGAGTTGCTGCAAAAGGTGGTTTCCACACCGGACGATGCGGGCCGTGCGGCCGCGTCGAAGGCGGTGCAGGACTACCTCACAGAACAGGCCTACGTGCTGCCGTTGTTTGAGGAGCCGCAGGTGTACGCACTCGCACCGCACGTGAAGGGCTTTATTACCGAATCGGTGGCTCGCCCGAGCTTCTACTCGGTGTACTTCGACCGCGATGGGGAGGACAACTAAATGGGAAACACTGTGCTGAAACGGATCGGGCAGGCGCTGCTGGTGCTGCTGCTTGCCTACACACTTGCGTTCTTCCTGCTGTCCGCGCTGCCTTCGGACGGCGTGGCTGCGCGCTATGCAGACCCCGCGCTTGGACTGTCCCAGGCAGAGATCGAAGAGATTCGCGAGCAGATGGGCGTGGATAAACCGCTCGTCGAGCAGTACCTGGCCACCCTTGCAGGCTTGTTTACCGGCAACCTTGGGTTCTCGGTTGCCTCGGGCACGCCGGTGTTCGACCTGATCGCGGACGCCGCGCCGCACACGTTCGTGCTTGCTGCGACCTCGATCGGCCTTGCCATCATCGTCGCGCTGCTCACCGCATATGTAGCCACCCTGCCCGGCGGTGGCGCGCTGCGAAGCTTCTTCCGCGCACTGCCGTCATTCATGGTGTCGCTGCCAGGTTTCTGGATCGCGATCCTGCTACTGCAGTTCTTCTCCTTCCAACTCGGCTGGGTCAACGTGGTCGACCCGACCCCGCTCGAGGGGCTCATCCTGCCGTCGCTGACCCTGGCCGTGCCCATGGCGGCGCCGCTGATGCAGGTGCTCATCCGGTCTATCGACGAAGTCCGCGCCCAACCATTCGTCCAAGTCATCCGTGCCCGCGGTGCCAGCGAAGCCCGTATCTTCTGGCGCGACGTGTTGCGCAACTCGCTGCTGCCCGCCATCACCATGGCCGGCCTGCTGTTCGGCGAACTCGTCGGCGGGGCAGTGGTCACCGAAACCGTCTTCGGCCGCGCAGGCTTGGGTTCGCTCACCGTCAACGCGGTATCCAGCCGTGACATGCCGGTACTGCTGGGCGTGGTGCTTATCGCTGCAACCGCGTACGTGCTGATCAACCTCATCGTCGACTTGCTCTACCCGGTGCTTGATGTGCGCCTGCGCGATGCGGCACAACAGCGCAACAAGGCTAAGAAGAGCACCGCTCAGGCTGCCGTGAAGGAGGGCGCCCGATGACCACACAAACAACGAATCCTGTTGCGCGCGCGAGCGTGCGTGCGGGTGCGCGGGCGAAGTCGCGCAAGAACCGCCGGTGGCGCTCACCGGCGACGATCCTGTCGCTGATCGTCCTGGTCATCGCTGCCCTGTGGGCGTTGCTGCCGGGTGTGTTTGCCACCTACGACCCATACAAGGGCGTGGATGTGGCGCTGCTCGCGCCGAATGGCGAGCACATCTTCGGCACTGATGCCGTGGGCCGCGACGTGTACTCGCGCGTGATCTACGGCGCACGCCAGTCGTTGCTCGGCGCGCTGATCGCCGTGGTGGTCGGCCTTGTCCTGGGTACGCTGATCGGCCTGGTTGCAGGTACGCAGCGTGGTTGGGTCGAGACCGTGCTGATGCGGTTCGTGGACGTGCTGCTGGCCATCCCAGGTATTTTGCTGTCGCTGTCCATCATCATCGTCACCGGTTTCGGTTCGCTGCAGGCAGCGTTCGCCGTCGGTATGACATCGGTGGCCACGTTCGCTCGTCTGGCCCGTTCGCAGGTGATCCAGATTGCTGGTGCGGACTTTGTCGAAGCCGCCTACGGTTCCGGCGCGACCCAGACCCAGGTGTTGTTCCGCCACGTGCTGCCCAACTCGCTGACCCCGGTGCTCGCACTTGCTGCGCTGCAGTTCGGCACCGCAATTCTGCAGTTGTCCATCCTTGGCTTCCTGGGCTACGGCGCACCACCACCAGTGCCGGAGTGGGGTCTGCTGATCGCGGAAGGCCGCGACTTCATGTCCACCGCCTGGTGGCTGATCCTGTTGCCGGGCCTGGCCATCGTGGCCACCGTGATGTCCACCAACCACATCTCCCAGGTCATCCAGACAGAAGGTGATGCGAAGTGAGTCCCCCTTTGCTTGAAGTTGACGGCCTCACCGTCGCGTATGGCGACGCCGAGCCGACCGTGGAAAACATCGCGTTTGCCGTCGAGGCCGGCAAGATGACCGCGATTGTCGGCGAGTCCGGCTCCGGCAAGACCACTTCCGCCATGGCGGCGCTCGACCTGCTCGGGCCCACCGGCAACGTGCGCGCGGGCTCCATCCGGTTCAAGGGCCAGGATCTTGCCAGCCTGAGCGCTGCCGAGTGGCGCGAGCTACGCGGCGCAAAGATTGGTTTGGTCCCGCAGGATCCGAACAACTCGCTCAACCCGTTGAAAACCATCGGCGCATCCGTGGAGGATGGGTTGGAGATTCATGGGGTGGGGGACGCGGCGTCGCGTCGTCGTCAAGCAATTGCCCTGCTTGAGCGCGTCGGCATCGATGATCCTGAAAAGCGCTATAACCAGTACCCGCACGAGTTGTCCGGCGGCATGAAGCAGCGCGTGCTCATCGCTGCTGCGGTAGCACTCGAGCCCGAGGTGCTCATTGCGGACGAGCCCACGTCCGCACTTGACGTGACCGTGCAGAAGACCATCCTTGACCTGCTCGATGAGATGCGTACCGAGTTGGGCCTGGGCGTCATTTTCATCACCCACGACCTTGCCGTGGCGGGCGATCGCGCCGATGACGTGGTGATCATGGAGCGCGGCCGCGTCGTCGAGCACGGCCCTGTGAGTACGGTGCTGACCAACCCCACGCAGGACTACTCCAAGCGCCTGCTGGCAAACGTGCCGTCGCTGTCCGTGGCAAATGCGTATCGACGACCCCCTGTCACCACCGACACCCTCCTGCGCGTGAACAACCTTGCCGTGCGCTACGGCGATTTCACCGCCGTATCCGATATCTCCTTCGAGGTCGCGCGCGGCTCCACCCATGCACTGGTGGGCGGGTCCGGCTCCGGCAAAACCACCACAGGCCGCACGATCGCCATGTTTAACCAGCCCGCTGAGGGCAGCATCACCCTCGACGGCGAGGAACTGACCACGCTGAACCCGAAGCAGAAGCGCAACTTCCGCAACCGCATCCAGATGGTGTACCAAAACCCGTTTTCCTCCCTAGACCCGAAGATGCGGGTCGGCGAGATTGTGGCGGAGCCGCTGCGAAACCTCGCCGGCGCCTCCAAGCGTGAGGCGCTCGCGCGCGCCAACGAGTACTTGGAGCGCGTGGCGCTGGACCCGGCGCGGTTCGCCATGCGTACACCCGCGCAACTGTCCGGCGGGCAGCGCCAACGCGTCGCCATCGCACGCGCGCTCATCGTCGAGCCGGAACTTGTGGTGCTCGACGAGGCTGTTTCCGCACTCGACGTGACCGTGCAGGCACAGATCCTGAAACTGCTGGAAAACCTCCAGCGCGAACTGGGACTGACCTACGTGTTCATCTCCCACGACCTGGCGGTGGTGCGACAGATTTCGGATACGGTGAGCGTGTTCAGCCGCGGCCAACAAGTGGAATATGGCCCCACCGACGAAGTGTTTTCACATCCGCACCACGACGTCACCCGTGAACTTATCGACGCCATCCCCGGCACCGTCTTCCGTGCCCGACAGTTAGGAGAGTTTGTTGTCTAACGACATTATCGACCTGCTCGCAGAAACCCCGGCCGACCTTGCCGACCTGCGCCGCCGCCGACCCGAAGCGGTTGAAAACGCCCAGCGCAGCTTCGCAGCCCTGTTTGAGCCCGCCAACCCGGCGCTGATCGAGGCCCTGCCGGTATCCACCCGCTACGCCGTCGCCGCTTTCGTCGCCGGCATTTCCGGTGCGCAGCGCGCCGCGGAGTTTTACGCGGATTTGCTTGTCGACGAAGACGAGGCGCTCGTTGCCGTGGTCGAAGACGCGGTGCGCGCAGGTGTATCCGCCGGCCCCTACGCGGGCGGGGACTTTGTCACCTTCGGCGAGGGGCAGCTCGCCGCCGCCTTTGACTTCGCCCACCTGCTCACCTTCCACCCGAAGGACGCCTCGCCCGCGGCGATCGGGCACCTGCAGACCACTGGCTACACCGAGGACGCGATCGTCTCACTCGGCCAACTCATCTCCTTTGTGGCGTTCCAGCTGCGCGTCGTGCACGGTGTGCAGGTGCTGGCTGGGACCGGTGAGGTGCGGGAGGTCGTCGATAAGCGAGCTGGCTCCCCGGATCCCGGCTGGACTCCCGCAGCGGCGACCCTGCAGCCGGAGGTCGTCGCACCCGAGAAGTTTGTCAACCACTCCCTGGGCTGGAAGCCGTGGGTAGCACCGCTTGAAGAGTCTGAATTCACCGACGAGCAGCGCGACGCCCTGATCAAGCCGGAGCGCATCGGCATGGAGTACTTCCGTCTGCTCGCCCGCGATCCGCAGGCGCTGAAAGCCCGCACCCTGACCGACCTGGACATCTTCTACAACACCGAAGGTGGCCTGGGCCGCGCTGAGCGCGAACTTGCCGCCACGGTGGCCTCCCGTCTCAACGGCTGCGAGTACTGCGCATCCGTGCACCAGGCACGTTCGAAGGCGGAAGGCGGCGACGCGGAGGCGATCGACCGTCTCCTCGACGAAGGCGTGGAGGCGGACCTCGGCTCTGACGAATGGGACGCGATCCGCCAGGCTGCGGTTGCGCTGACCCGCACCCCGTTTGCTTTCGGTGCCGAGCACGTCGAGGCGCTGCGCGAGGTCGGGTTGGATGACCTGGCGATCATCGACGTGATCAACTCGTCGGCCTTCTTCAACTGGGCCAACCGCCTCATGCTCACGCTCGGCGCGCCGGATGTGCCGAAGCGCTACCGCTAGCGCTTAAACCTGCGGCGGCGTTTCTGATCGCGCCACACGAGGTCGTCGGCACGCCATTGCTCGGGTGGCGTCGGGTTTTCGGCGTAGGCGAACAACCAAATGAACAGCAACACCACGAACACGCCAAAGGTCACACGGTTATCGCCTGCGTCAGCCGCCGCCGGGATGAAAATGATCAGTCCGAGCAGAAGCAGCCAGCCGGTGCGGCACTCCTTCTGTTCGATGGGGCTGCGCTGATCCTTGCGGGTAAAGATCGCCCGGCCAGGGCTGATGTCCTCCCCGAGGCGCGGCATGAGCAGCCAACACAACAGGTAAGCGAAAATACCGCCGCCGAAGAAGAACCCGGTGAGCACAAACGCGATACGCACCGCCACCGGGTCGTAGCCGTAGCGGGCGCCGAAACCGGTGCACACACCGCCGAATACGGCCCGACCACCTTGGTCTTTCGTGATGCGCCGCGGGCGGGTTTCCCACATGTGCTTCAGCGATGTCGATGAGGTTTGAGCCATGCGTGCCATTATCCGTATCTCCGGCGGACTTCGCAGCAGGGGTTTCGAGGGTGGCGGGGCCTGCGCGAGGGCCTTTGTAGTAACTCGAAAGCTACTAGAAAGCTACTCGAAAGGGAA
>NZ_KV826415.1:110993-121678 GCF_001835905.1 Corynebacterium sp. HMSC034E11 | reverse complement strand
GAAAACTCGTCTACTAGAAAGCCTTTCGAGTAGAATTCCTCGCGTGAACCCTGAAAGAAACTATCGAGATGACCCGAGCCTCCTTCTGCGTCTGCCGGAAGATCAATGGTTCGAGCGAAAGTCTTTCCGTATCAAGCCGAAGGATCTCGCCAAAACCATCGTCGGCATGGCAAATGCGGAGGGCGGCATTATTGCTGTCGGAATTACTGACCGGGAGTTTGATGGGGCACCGACGCCTAAACAGGACAATGATCTGAGACAAACATCGCTCGACCACACAGATCCAACCGTGCGCGTTCGAATCGAGCCGTTCGATGTCGGCGACGGTGCGCAGGTTTACCTGTTTCATGTAGGTCCGAGTGAGCATGTGCATTATTTGCGGTCGGGGGACTGCTTCCTGCGTGTCGGCGACGAATCTCGGTTGCTGAATGCAGACGGCATTCTCGAACTGCGTTACACCAAGGGTGAGCAACAGTTCGACGCGACGGTGCTGCCCCGTGTCGGTATGGGTGATCTCGATATGGAGATCGTTGGTGAATATGCCAACGTTATTGGTTCTTCTTCCGCTGAAGACGCTCTTAAAGCAAGAAATCTCATCGACCGCGAAGGTAGGCCCCGCACAGCAGCACTCTTGCTCTTCGGTAAAGACCCGCAAGAGTTCTTCCCTAATGCGCATGTCCGTGTTCTGCGGTTCGGTGAGGATGAGCGGCTCGCGGGGCATCAGCAACAGCTTTTGGCCGACGACCGGTTTGAGGGGCCGTTGCCGCAACAAATTGGGGCTGCTCAGCGGGCGATTGAGGGGATGCTGCCGCAAGTCCGGCGCCTGGGTGCTTCGGGGTTGTTCGAGGATGAAAATCTCATCCCGCACGACGTTTGGCTTGAGGGATTAGTAAATGCTGTCATTCACCGGTCGTACAGCATGGCTGGCGACCATGTGCGGTTCGAGATCTATCCATCTCGCATCGAAGTTTCGAGTCCGGGGCGCTTTCCCGGTTTGGTGGACCCCACACGACCAGAATCTATTGCTCGATTTGCGCGCAATCCTCTCATTGCGCGGGTGACGGCAGAGCTTCGGATTGGCCAAGAACTCGGCGAGGGTATCCGCCGTATGTTCGCAGGTATGCGGCGAGTGGGTTTTGCTGATCCGATTTACCAACAGACGAGCGGAAGTGTTCTGCTCACGTTGAAGGCGGTTCAACGGCTTGATCCGAAGACCGCGGACTCCCTCCCGCCTCACGCCGGCAGTGCCCTGTCAGTCATGCAAGCGAAAGGCAGGCCAATGTCTACGGGGGAGGTTGCAGATGCTTTGGGGATTTCGAACCCTCCTGCCCGCCGCGCGTTGAAAGCGCTGCGGGAGGAGGGCCTTATTCAATGGCGCGGTAAAGGTCCTCGGGACCCTCGGGCGGTATGGCTTTTGGAAGGGCCTTTGCGGTAGCTCGAAAGCTACTAGAAAGCTACTCGAAAGGGAATGTTTCTAGGTTGAGCTGCGAAAACTCGTCTACTAGAAAGCCTTTCGAGTAGATTCTTTCGAGTAGTTCTATGCGTACGCGAGGCGCCGCGTGCCGTCCACGTGCGGGTACAGCAACCACGCCGCCACTGCTGCAAGGATGCCAACCAGCAGCCCCGCCACCGCGGACCAGTGCACCAGCGGGCCCATCATGAGTACCAGCCACCACGCCATGAGCGGCACAACCATGCTTATCGACGGCACCCTGCTGACATTTTTCTCCTCAGCAAACGCCGCAATCTGCTTCCGGTAGGGGTGCAGCCACGTCACCGCGATAGCAACAACAACGCAGACCAGCGCCGTGATCGCCTTGATGCCCAGCGGCGCTTCGGACACCATCACGCCCACGGAACCGCCCACAGTCAGCGAACCCACCGCGCGCACGACGGCGGGCGTGGGGATCGGAGTGACGCGGTTGCGGACCTCGTTAGCGCTGATCGGGATCATGTCAGAACCTCCAGTTCTCAGCCTTGAGTAGGCCGAAAAAATTGATGCATGTGACACCATGCTCGTCGGCGACATTGGGAATCTTCAAATTCCGGCCTTGAACTCCGGGTCCCTTTCTTGTTTCCTGAGTCACGAGGATCGACCCCTCGATTGCTGCATGCGCGATGACGAAGGGATCAGCGGCGTTTTGTTTCTCAACTACCCAGTCTGGGTGGGCGGTTGAGATTTTGGCTGCTATCTCATAGTCCTGCTCCGTGTGTGGATGGACGAATTCATCAATGGATCTTGTCCATTTGTGAAGGTCGTCGGTACCTCGCTTGATCTCTTCTTCGACCATCCCGCAAATGCAGGCGCGACCATCTGTGATCAACTCTTCGACATTGCTCCAAACACTCGCGAAATGTTCGCGGGGATACCAACGCTCCATGTTGATCAAGATGTTGGCATCGAAGGTGTAGGAAGTCATCCTGCCTCACTTCGATAGGCATCAATCAGTTTGTCGACGGTTGGTACACGCGAATCGAGGAAATACGATGCATCGAGAATGCTAATTTTCTCTTCTTCTAACGCACGAGCCACCGTGCCCACGTACGTTGCGCCGAGATCCCGGTAACGCATCCGCCAATATGCTGGCCCGGCTTCCTTCTTTTTCATCTGGTCGCGTTCTTGTTTCCATGCGGAATTGCTTAACGACATTTCACGTTTCACGGCCGATTCGTTGACCACACCGAGGTTTTTGAGCCGAATAGCCGCAGCAACCCGGCTTACCTTGAAGTGGGTGGCAATTACGTCGACGAGGTCATCGCTATCTAGACCAGATAGTTTCTCCGAAACTGCTGCCCCTGGCATAAGAAAGTGTGCAGCGAAAGAGTTAACTAACGCTTCTTCAGTGTCGGTCTCCTCGAGCAAGCACAACCCGCTGCTGCGGTTGATGAGGTGGCCCAATTCATGGAAAAGGGTAAACGTCTTTCCTGCAGAGCTGTCTTTTCCGTTGAGTAGAACAATCGGCAACACGTCGTGATAGACAGAGAGGCCGCGGAAGACTCCACGTTCCACATCCGAAGTTTGGAACACCATGATCCCATGGTTTTCCAAAAGGTCGCGCCACATTTTGAAGCCAGCGTCTTTTGTTGGTCCGGTAGGAACAAAAGAAGGCTCGAGCTCCAACAGAGAACGCATCGCTGCTGCTGCCTGCTGCTCTGTGCCCCAGTGAAAAGCGGTAGGGAATGTGATTCCGGCGTGAGAAGGTTGGCTGTACTCCAGCATGATCTCGCGGTAGCGTTCCGCCCTTCGCAGCGCTTTAGTGGTGGCTGCGTCGAGCCCATCGGCTTCGGGGGACTGCCGGAAATCAACCGTAGGGGGGACATCTGCTTGGGCTGGCGGTTCGGTGAAGAAAAATGCGGGTGTGCGGTCGAGCTTTTTCGCTACATTGACCAGTTGTTTGAACGTTGGCTTCGCGGTGCCGGTTTCAAAGGCGTCAATCTGCTTTGCCTTCACTCCGATTGCATTTGCTAGCTCGCTTACTGTGAGACCAGATACCTGACGTGCCCATGCGAGCGTTTGCGGTTGAATTGGAACCCGCTCCATCAGTCTGCCTCCTTCAGCTGTGCGAATGTTCGGATAGGAAATGATGCTGCTGAGCGTACTCAATCTGGTTCAATGCGTATACAAAAGCTGATTCGCGTGAAAGACTTTCATTCCTTGAACAGCGAAAAGAAGTTGAAAATAATTTAGCAAGCCTGTTCGACCAGGGGCGTTGCCTGCGTCGACCCCGGGGTGCATACTATCTGGCGTGAGTGGAACACCTATTCGAGCGTTATCTGCGGCGGCGCACCTGCATGAAGTGGGCGAAGCGCCTGCTCAGCTGACGCGTGCTGAGCAGATCGCGGAACTGCGTGCGCGCATGGCTGCGCTCGGCGGGGAGGTCCCTCAGGAGGTTGCGGCTGATACTGAGGTGCTCACGATCAGCGGTGGTCTTTCGACTGTGTTGCCGAATGGTGGCTTGGCGCGAAGGACGGTCACGCACGTCAGTGACACACCCGCGCTGATCGTGGAGCTCATCGGCCAGGTGGTGGAAGCCGGTGGGCGCGTAGGCGTGGTGGGGTGGCCGGAGCTGTCGTACGCCGCCATCGGTGCAGATGCGCTTGAGCGGGTCGTCGCGGTGCCGGAGCCGGGTATCGACGACCTCTCGGTGGCGGGCGTGCTCGCCGAAGGGCTTGACCTGGTGGTGCTGCGCACTCGCAGCCCGTTCCAGCTCACCCCGGTGCGCGCCCGGCCGCTGCTGGCCAGGATCCGGAAAGGGCAAGCGGCGCTTGTGTGCGTCAACGTTGCGGTGCCGTCGCCGGCGCTCACACTGACGGGCACGCTCGCACAATTTCACGGCATCGGAAGAGGCACGGGGCGCATTACCGGGATCGATTTCGATGTCCGCGCAGAGGGCAAGGGGTACCGGCCGGCGAGTGCACGGGTGACGTTGGGTGCTGGTGGTGAGCGGGTCGTCGATAGGCGAAAGCTGCGGCTAGTTACATGAGGGTTGCTGCGTTGTGGTTCCCGGACTGGCCCGTGCAGGCCGCGAAGTTGGAGTCCGGCGACGAGTTGGTAGAACCCATTGCGATTGCTGCGCACCACAGAGTGAAGGCGTGCTCGCAGGCGGCCCGCCAACTGGGTATCCGGCGTGGAATGCGGGTGCGAAACGCACAGGCGGCGGCGCCGGAGCTGACGGTGGTGGAGGACAACGCCGACCGCGACGGCCGGATGTTCGCAGCACTTGCAGCGGGTCTCGACGATGTCGCGGCGAGCGTGGAAGTGCTGCGCCCAGGCCTTGTCGTTGCGGACCTTGAGGCCGCGGGCAAGTTCCACGGCAGTGAGGACCGTGCGCTCGAGATGCTTATCGACGCCGCCTCGCGCCGCGGCATCGACGCCCTTGCCGGTGCCGCCGACGAGATCGCCACCGCAGTGATCGCCTCGCGCTCGTCTGACGTGGTGGCCCAGGGGCAGTCGGCGACGTTCCTGGCAGACCAGCCGCTCGGTGTGCTCGTTGCTGAGGAAGCACTTGGCGCGGACACGGACACGGTGCGGGCGCTGGAGCAGTTGGGGATTTCCACGCTCGGGCAGTTGGCGGCGCTGCCCCCGGCGGCTGTCACCACGCGCTTCGGCCAGTCCGGGATGCTCATCTACCGGATCGCCGCAGCCACGCCGGACCGCCGCGTCGCGCCCGAAATTCCCGTGGAGGACCTCGCGGTGGCGATCACTCCGGAGGACCCGATCGACCGAGTTGATGCTGCAGCGTTCGCCGCCCGTGCGCTGGCCGCCAGCCTGCACGAACGGCTGAAGGAAACGGGGCGGAACTGCCTGCGGCTGAAGGTGACCGCCGAACTTGGCGACGGCACCCGCGTCGAACGCGTCTGGCGCACCCGCGAAGCACTCACCGAGGCCGCGACCGCCGACCGGGTGCGCTGGCAACTCGACGGCTGGCTGACCGGCGGCGGTGCCGGTGAAATTACAAGTCTCATCCTGGAACCGCTCGAACTCGCCGCCCCAGAACCCGTCGGCGAACTGTGGGCCGACGGCGCCTCCACCGACACCGCCCGCCGCGTCGTGGAACGCGTGCAATCCCAACTCGGCATCGACGCGGTGCTCCAACCCCGGCTCGTCGGCGGCCGTGGCGTGGTAGAACGGGTGCAGATGGTGCCGTACGGGGAGGCGGGGCCGGTCGTCGACAAGCTGTCCTGGCCCGGAGCAATCCCAGCACCGCTGCCTGCGCGCCTCGGCGGCGGCATTGAGCACCCCGCCTCGCGCATCGCGCTTATCGACGACACCGCAACCCCCGTCATCGTCACCGCCGAAGTGCTGCTCTCAACCACGCCGTACGCCCTGGCCTGGGGCGATCGCCGGTTTCTGGTTACCGGCTGGGCCGGGCCGTGGCCCGTGGATGAAGGATGGTGGGCCCAAACCGAAGGGGCCACAGGACGGCTTGCGCGCATGCAGGTGGTCGGGCGCGAAGGCGGGCCAGACGGCGCGGTGACAGGGTGGCTCCTTGTGTGGAGCAGACGCAGCTGGCGTGTCGAGGCGGTGTACTAACGGTGGGGTGAGCGGTGCGATTAGTTCTGGACGATGTCGACGACCACGCGCTTCGGGTCCTCCAACACCTGCACCGAATACGGCAAAGCAGAGCGCAGACCCACCACGACCTGGCTGCGGCCCTCATAAGTGCCGGCGCTGATCACGTCGATGACGTTGCCGGTATCGCCAGCCATCTTTACCTCAACGTCGGAATCCTTACCCATCTCAAACGGGTAGACGGTGCCGTCGACGTTGATGTTCAAAAACGCGTTACCCGCGACCTTCAACGGCTGGCCCGTGGTCTCCTGCATCGGGGTGGAGGTGTAGTCCACAAACCAGCCCGGATCCCCGTCGCCCTCAAGGTCCACCACGACGCGGTCGAATCCCTCATGTGCACCAACACGGACCGCGGTGACCACAAGCTGTGACGGTGCCGACGGGCGCTGCGTCTTCGGAGACGGGTCAGCGTTGCCCAACGGTTTCACACGGGGAGAGCTGGCGGACAAGCTGCTGGCCACCGTTTCGCCGGCCCCAAGGCTGGGTGTGGTGCAGGCGGTGCAGGCAGCGATCGTCGCTACGCAAGCGCCCATGACCGCAGCGCGGAAGGAACCGGAATTTTTTTGCATTAAGCCACCGTAACCAGCAGGAGGAATCAGAACAAAAGCCTCAGAGCGAAATACCCAAAAGGTTATCTAACTGTTACAGAAGTGAATGTTGTTCAAATGGGTCATCTAATAAGTTAGGCCAAGCTTGGCTATGGTGGTGACATGCGACAATTGCCCTGCTCAGATGTTGAGGTTGAACCGCTGCCCGGCACCGCCAAGCCCGGCGCTACCTACGTCATCTTTGAGTGGCCCGACCCGTGGCCCCGCGACGTGATTTCCAACGCCGCACTTGGCGAAGAAATCACCCCCAAAATCTCCAAACACCTCGACGAATACGACGCATCCCTGCTGCTCATCCGCCATCCAACGCGCGAAGGTCGCAACATTGAGGATCACCACCTCTATCTCGTCTTCGCCGACGAAGGCATCACCGAGGTCCTCCATGTGGACGGGCCAGAAGACATTTTGAACCTCGACCTGTCGGGGCCTGGCAAAAACGGTGGGAAGCGACGGGAACGTCCGCTGCTGCTGATCTGTACCCACGCCAAGCGCGATGTCTGCTGTGCCGTAAAGGGGCGCCCGCTGGTCAACGCGCTGCACGAGCGCTACCCATTCGGCCCGGGCAACGACGTTGCGTGGGAGGTCTCCCACATCAAGGGCCACCGCTTCGCCGCAACCATGATGCTCATGCCTTGGGCATACAGTTTCGGCCGCATGAACGTGGAGGCCACCGACGCGATGCTCACAGCCGCGAAGCGGGGCGACTACTTCGTGCCCGGCAACCGCGGACGCGGCACGCTCACCCCGGTGGAACAGGTTGCCGAGGTCGCTGTCGCCAGCGAGGTTGCCAATCCTCGCTACGGTGAGTTCGATGTTGCGCCGGCGCGTGTCGACGACACCACCGCCACCGTCAACGTCACCACGCCCGGTGCGGAATACGTCGTCGAACTGGAACAACGCTCGGTCAGTGGCATCGTCGACTCATGTGGCAAGGACCCCAAGGAAGGCACTGCCTGGGTCGCGGTCAACGTGCAGGAGCGTTAGGGGAGCTAGGCCCTACATGTACTCGCCGAGGACTTCAGCCACTGACCCGATGACCCGGTCTGTGGCTGCTTTCACGTCGGCGGGGGAGTGGTGGAAACTATGCGAGTGGTCGGCCAGAGCGTGCATAGTCAGGTCGTTCCATGAGTCGCCGAACGTGTAGAGCTCAACGCCATCGCGGTTGATGCCGAGTATCTCGAACAGCTCGAGGATGCCGGTGCCTTTCGACCGGCCCGGTGCCATGAGGTCGATGTAGTCCTGGTTTTGGGCAACTTCTACGTCGCCGAGTTTGGTGGCCCAGGCGATGACTTCGGCGCGCAGGGCGTCGTCGCTAGGAATCCAGAACGGGATGACGGCGAACTGGTGGTCTGGGATGTCGCGAATGCCCATCGGGGTGAAGTGGGCTGTGAAGTCGTGGGTGCGGCCGGTGTTGTTCGCAAAGACGCCGTCTACGCGTCCGATGGTGGTACCGAAAATAGCCAGTCCTTCGCGGCTTCCGAACTGTTCCACGGCGGCACGCAGGACGGCACCGTCGAGTTCGTGGCTGAAGATCAGGTCACGGTTGGCACCGTCGGTGGCGGACGCACCGTTGGACAGCACCTGGTAGTCGAACGCTAGCGTGCTGCCGGCCATGCCGTGGGCGAGCGCTGTACGGGAGCGTCCGGTGGCAGAAATGGCAAGATGCCCGGCTTTGCGCCAGGCATCTATTGCGGCGATATCCTCCTGGTCGAAACCGTGGGGAGGGTGGTGGAGAGTGCCATCGAAGTCGAACGCCGCTACCTTCATGGCACTTCAATCTACCGGCGCATGACCTTCTTGGACAGCCAGTTGCCCAGGAACTGGGCGAGCTGGACGATGACCACGATGACCAGGACTGCAGCCCAGGTGACTTGTGGCTCGAAGGCGCGGTAGCCGTAGACGATGGCGAAGTCACCCACACCGCCACCACCGATGTAGCCGGCCATCGCAGACATATCGATGACTGCGATGAAGATGAAGGTGTAGCCCAGGATCAACGGGCCGAGTGCCTCCGGCAGGATCACCGAGGTGATGATCTTCCAGGGGCCGGCACCCATGGAGCGGGCGGCCTCGATAACACCGGGGTCGATGGCGACGAGATTTTGCTCCACAATGCGCGCCACGGTGAACGTGGCAGAGAAGCACATCACGAACGTTGCGGCAGCGCGGCCGATGGTAGTGCCCACGACCTCCAGAGTCAGTGGGTACAGCATCGCGATCATGATGATGAACGGGATTGGCCTGAAGAAGTTCACCGCAACGTTGATCAGGGTGTAGACCACGTTGTTGCGCAGGATGCCACCTGGTCGGGTGGTGTAGAGCAGCATGCCCAACACCAGGCCGAAGAAGCCACCAACAATCATGGTGATGGCGACCATCCACAGGGTGTCGCCGATGGCGTCGAGGAAGGTGGGGCCGAGGTTGTCCCAGTTCGGTTCAGCGAGCAGGTATTCGGTCATCGGGTGATCTCCTCAATCTCGGTGCTGCGCTGCAGTGTGGCCAGGAATTCGTTGATAGCGGCGTCGTCGCCGTTGAGGCGGACGGTCATCTTGCCAAAGGAACGTTCCTGCAAGGTGGTGATGCCGGCGTGGACCGGCTCGATGACAACACCGCGCGTGCGGGCGGTCTCGGCGGCGCCGAAGAACCCGGAGTCCTCGGAAAGATCCACGGTGAACAGGCGGCCAGGCTTGGTCAGCAGTTCGGCGCGCTCAACATCATCGGGGGTGTTGCGCAGGCTCGTCGCTGCGAAACGCTGGGCGACGGGGGTCTGCGGGTTGGCGAAGACGTCGTAGACCCCGCCGTACTCCACAACACGACCGTTCTCCATTACGGCAACCTTGTCGGCGATGGCTCGGATGACATCCATTTCGTGGGTGATTACCACGATGGTGATGCCGAGTTCTTCGTTGACGCGACGCAGCACTCCGAGCACCTCGTGGGTGGTTTCGGGGTCGAGTGCGGACGTGGCTTCGTCGGCAAGCAGCAGCGACGGGTTGGTCGCAAGTGCTCGCGCGATGCCGACGCGCTGCTTCTGGCCACCGGAGAGCTGCTCCGGGTAGTTCTCGCCACGGTCAGACAGACCGACGAAGTCGAGCAGTTCAGCAACGCGACGCTTACGTTCCTTCTTGTCCACACCGGCCAGTTTCAGCGGGTACTCGATGTTGCCCGCTGCGGTACGGGAGGAAAAGAGGTTGAACTGCTGGAAGATCATGCCGACGTTGCGGCGGATCTCGCGAAGTTTGCGCTCGGGCATACCGGCGACGTTTGTGTCGTCGAGAAGCAATTCGCCCGAGGTTGGCATATCAAGGCCGTTAATGAGGCGGACAAGCGTTGACTTGCCGGCACCCGAGTAGCCGATCACTCCGAGGATTTCGCCTGGCTCGACGGTCAAGGTGACGTCATCGACGGCCTTGACCTCGCGCTCTTTGGTTTTGAAAACCTTGGATACGTTCCGGAACTCAATCCGGGTGCCGGTTGTTGTCATTTACTTGTACTCCTCCACAAGTCGGTCGAGGATCTCGTTGAGCTCCTCCTTGCTGCGCTGGACCTGCACGGCGGTGCCGTTGGAATCCTCGTCAAGCGCTGCGGTGACCTCCGGCGACTGCCAGACGTCGACCAACTTGGCGTACGTCTCGTTGTCCAGGTCATCGCCTGAGACAGTGAATACGTTGATGTACGGCTCCGCAAGCTCGGAGTTCGGATCGTCGGCCGCGACCGAGGAAGCCGGGTCGATACCTGCGCGTGCCAGCCAGTTGTTGTTGATCACAGCCGGGCGGCCTTCGTTGTAGGCGTTCGGCGTCTGGGACGCATCCACAGCGACAACCTTGACCTTGGAGGCATCCTTATCGATGTCCGCCGGGGTCGGGGTGAGCTTCGGCGCGCCTTCACGCAGCTTCAGCAGGCCAGCCTGAACCAACACGTTGATCGCGCGACCCTGGTTGGACGGGTCGTTCGGGACAGCGATTTCGGTGCCCTCGATGCCGTCGAGCGAGTCGTGGTCCTTC